>OU461276.1:727500-895000 GCA_911810475.1 Candidatus Celerinatantimonas neptuna | reverse complement strand
TTGAAAAATGAGCGGATGACCTGTGGCTGGGGGTGAAAGGCCAATCAAACCGGGAGATAGCTGGTTCTCCTCGAAAGCTATTTAGGTAGCGCCTCGAGCGAATACCATTGGGGGTAGAGCACTGTTAAGGCTAGGGGGTCATCCCGACTTACCAACCCTTTGCAAACTCCGAATACCAATGAGTACTACTCGGGAGACAGACGGCGGGTGCTAACGTTCGTCGTCGAAAGGGAAACAACCCAGACCGCCAGCTAAGGTCCCAAAGTATATGCTAAGTGGGAAACGATGTGGAAAGGCTCAGACAGCTAGGAGGTTGGCTTAGAAGCAGCCATCCTTTAAAGAAAGCGTAATAGCTCACTAGTCGAGTCGGTCTGCGCGGAAGATGTAACGGGGCTAAGCATATCACCGAAGCTGCGGATGCGTTTAGGCGCATGGTAGAGGAGCGTTCTGTAAGCTGTTGAAGGTTTATCGAGAGGTAGACTGGAGGTATCAGAAGTGCGAATGTTGACATGAGTAACGATAAGGGGGGTGAAAAGCCTCCCCGCCGAAAGACCAAGGTTTCCTGTCCAATGTTAATCAGGGCAGGGTGAGTCGGCCCCTAAGGCGAGGCAGAGATGCGTAGTCGATGGGAAACAGGTTAATATTCCTGTACTTTGTAATATTGCGAAGGGGGGACGGAGAAGGCTAGGCTGGCATGGCGATGGTAGACCATGTTCAAGGGTGTAGGTAGAACGTTTAGGCAAATCCGGACGTTTAATACTGAGGCCTGACGATGAGGCTCTAAGGAGCTGAAACAGTTGATGCCCTGCTTCCAGGAAAAGCCTCTAAGCATCAGATATTATGAAACCGTACCCGAAACCGACACAGGTGGTTGGGTAGAGAATACCAAGGCGCTTGAGAGAACTCGGGTGAAGGAACTAGGCAAAATGGTACCGTAACTTCGGGAGAAGGTACGCTCTTGAGGGTGAAGCACCGAGCGTGTGGAGCTATTGAGAGTCGCAGATACCAGTTGGCTGCAACTGTTTATTAAAAACATAGCACTGTGCAAACACGAAAGTGGACGTATACGGTGTGACGCCTGCCCGGTGCCGGAAGGTTAATTGATGGGGTTAGCGTAAGCGAAGCTCTTGATCGAAGCCCCGGTAAACGGCGGCCGTAACTATAACGGTCCTAAGGTAGCGAAATTCCTTGTCGGGTAAGTTCCGACCTGCACGAATGGCGTAATGATGGCCAAGCTGTCTCCACCCGAGACTCAGTGAAATTGAAATTGCTGTGAAGATGCAGTGTACCCGCGGCTAGACGGAAAGACCCCGTGAACCTTTACTACAGCTTGACACTGAACATTGAACCTTAATGTGTAGGATAGGTGGGAGGCTATGAAGCATTGACGCTAGTTGATGTGGAGCTGCCCTTGAAATACCACCCTTTAAGGTTTGGTGTTCTAACTTAGGCCCGTGAACCGGGTTGAGGACAGTGTCTGGTGGGTAGTTTGACTGGGGCGGTCTCCTCCCAAAGAGTAACGGAGGAGCACGAAGGTTGGCTAAGTACGGTCGGACATCGTACGGTTAGTGTAAAGGCAAAAGCCAGCTTGACTGCGACACAGACAAGTGGAGCAGGTACGAAAGTAGGTCTTAGTGATCCGGTGGTTCTGAATGGAAGGGCCATCGCTCAACGGATAAAAGGTACTCCGGGGATAACAGGCTGATACCGCCCAAGAGTTCATATCGACGGCGGTGTTTGGCACCTCGATGTCGGCTCATCACATCCTGGGGCTGAAGTTGGTCCCAAGGGTATGGCTGTTCGCCATTTAAAGTGGTACGCGAGCTGGGTTTAGAACGTCGTGAGACAGTTCGGTCCCTATCTGCCGTGGGCGTTTGAGAATTGAAGGGGGCTGCTCCTAGTACGAGAGGACCGGAGTGGACGAACCGCTGGTGTTCGGGTTGTGATGCCAATTGCATTGCCCGGTAGCTAAGTTCGGGACTGATAACCGCTGAAAGCATCTAAGCGGGAAGCAGGCCTTAAGATGAATTCTCACTTACTCTTTAAGGGTACTGAAGGGTTGTTCGAGACGAGGACGTAGATAGGCAGGGTGTGTAAGTGCTGTGAGGCATTGAGCTAACCTGTACTAATGACCCGAGAGGCTTAACCATACAACACCTAAATGGGGTTACCTTAGATATAGGGACACTTGTTGTAGCTTATAGACGAGATATTCAGCTGGACCGGATTAAGAGCATTTATTTACGCTTGGTAGCGATAGCGTTGTGGACCCACCTGAAACCATGCCGAACTCAGACGTGAAACGCAATAGCGCCGATGATAGTGTGGGGTTTCCCCATGTGAAAGTAGGTCACTGCCAGGCACCTTTTGAGGGCCCCATCGTTAGATGGGGCCTTTTTGCGTTTATCAATCCCCATGGATAGCTTTGACCGGTGCTCATATCGTGATGGCAGTGGCCTGCCTTTCTTTTATCTTGCCTTATTACTCGCTCATCGATGATTGAATTGAAATGTCTAATTAACCTGAGCTGCGCATATAAAGTCGAACTAAATGCCTGAGTTACGATCCGAGCATTTGATGATAACCCTCAATCGTATAAGGATCATGGGATGAATAATCTTGAGTCTATTTTCGCCGATATCGATGACTTTTGTCAGGTGGCCTGACAAAGCCATCTCTTCTCTTTGGCATGAAGTAACGCTATAAACTTTCGCGTCTTTGTAGTAGTGAAGTGATGACGAGTAGTCTCTGATTTTATCAGTCAGGATTTCGTGATTTCAGGACCTATTATACCCAGTTTCTCTGTCGCTTTCTGACTCAGTAATTTCCCGAACTTGGCAGCCATACACAGATAATCAAACTTATGCAGACGATTCGGGTTCCCTTTGTTCCTATTTCACGCATTGACAGGCCAAACCAACAGGGATTGCATGTGTCTATTCAACGAAGCTCCAGGTTTTACGGATACCTAGGCATCAGGTCTTTGAAGGGGGCCGAGGCAAAGGGCGGTTCTATGGTTTTAAGCCTCATCTGGGATTCTCCCCCGTTTCCATGGACGGTTTTGTAAAAATGTAAACTGACGGCCTTCATTTGCTAGTCTACGTCGCATTCTCGGATTGTGGAATCGTTCAATATCATCAAAAATATCGGCTCTTGCTTCATCTCGTGTCCGGTAGTGGCGATAATTGACCCGTTCACGTTTGAGTACACCGAAAAATCCTTCACAGGCTGCATTGTCTCCACAATGACCTACGGCACTCATACTACTGACCAGTTGATTATGTTTCAGCAGGCGCTGGTGATCTCCACTGGTAAATTGTGTACCGAGATCAGAGTGCAGGATCACCTTATGCTTTTCTTGTCGTTGCCAAACGGCCATTTCTACTGCTCGCATCACCATATAACGGTCTTGGCGATGATGCATCGACCAGCCAATCACAAGCTTACTATACAGGTCCAGAACAACACTCAGGTAAAACTTCCCTTCTTGGGTCACTATTTCAGTGATGTCTGTTACCCATTTGGTTTCTGGCTCCAGAGCCGTAAAATCCCGCTCGAGGTGATTTTTTACCCCTCAGGACGTACAGATTTACGTTTTGAGCCCCGACCTTTCTTACGTGGCCAGCCATAAAGCCCATTAGCTGGCACGAGTCTGGCAACCCGATTCAAACGCACTTGAATTCCTTCATCCTGAGGGGCTTCAAGGATGTGCGGTGCACCAAGAATACCACCACTATCCTCATGGTACCGACTGATACTTTTAGTCAATAGACGTTAAAGTGCACGGGGACTTGGTGTTCGATTGACCCAAACGTAATAACTACTAGGTAACACGTTCAGGCAGAGACACATAAGTCGAACAGAAAAGCTTTCGCGACAACGCTGAATGGCCTGGTACCTTAGGATAATTCCCTGGCAAAGAACGTTGCTGCTTCTCGCAAAAAATCCCGTTCCTTTTCACTTTGGCAAGTTCCCGTTTGAGTCGTGCAATGTCTTCATCCCGGGGAGAGCCGCTGCCTTTAAATGTTTTATCTGTGCCTTGTTCAGCTTCTCGTTTCTAATCAATAAATTGGGATTGATACCAATATCCAGTGCTATCTGAAGACAGCTCACTCCCGGTTGTTGAGTGAGTACAACGGTTTCACGTTTAAATTCTGGGGTATACTTTCTTCGTTTAGTCATGAACACGCCTTTTAGACATCGTATGCCTCTTTTTAGATGTATCCGCTAAATTGGGGTAGAACCCAACGTGTTTGAAAAAATCCAAATCGAAACGATCCTTAGATTCCTGCCTATGAGACCTGGATGATATCCTTCTTTGGTATCAGGATGAAGCCAGATTTGGACAACGCAATCCCACCGCACGAGTGTGGGCTTAAAGAGGCACATGTTTACGCGTTATTCAACAGAAGCTGTTTGAATCAGCCTATCTATTTGGTTCGCTGTATATCAATACAGGCAAAACCGAAGCACTGACTCATCCAATGAGGGACATAGATGCCATGACCGAGCTTCTCTGGCTGATTTCTAATGCAACCCCACTGGTTGAGCTCATGGATCAAGCGTGTTTGCATCAAACGTATTTAGAGAAGCCATTTCCCAACATCAAGATCATCCTTATTCCATCTTATTCACCGGAATTAAATCCAATCGAACAAGTCTGGAGTTGGTTACGTCAGCATAGATTGGCCAATCGAAGTTTTGAAAACGACGACGACATCTTTCATTCCGTCGAGCGGGCATGGAACCCTTTAGGAAAAATGCTCATCGGATCATGTCGTTCTGCTTCAAGAAATGGCTAAAACTGACCAATTAATTAGTGGGATTAGTATTATTTCGGTGCGGGATATATCGATGACAAAAAAACTGTTCCACAAATGGTCAGTGAACAATAGGAAATTCTTTATGGTGAACCTGTTTGCTGGACTTATCGCTTATACACTTCAGATTAAGGAAATAATCATTAAAATCACCCGACTCGAAAAAAGGGAACTTATGCCGATCTGAGATTACTTAATCAAATACCATTATGTTCTTCTTTTTATTTATGGTATTTATATACTGATTAATTGGTTAAATTTTGACTATGTTGATTCTTTCTCTCTTTTAGCTCTAGAACTATATGGCATCAGGGCATGTAGGAAACGGAAAGCGAATATTAATTTCATTAAAATTCTAGCTCTGATAGTGCGCGCATGTGGACTTTCTAGCTGCAGTATGACTAATAACTTGCTATCTAGAAAGACGAAATCAATTGAGTATTATCGGATTTTCGATATTAAGACAAATGTCGGTAGAATGGTAGTTGAGAGCGCTGCGTGTGATGGCCTTGGACGTAATGTCGAAGATGCACAAGAAGTAAGACCTATCCCGAACTTTACTGCTCCTCCAGAAAAGCCTGGTAGATTTAAACTAGTTAACCCGTTAGCTGGACTGAAATTAATGCACTTGCTGCTTTAGCTGGCAACTCTCTTGGATTCAAGCGTGCTACGTGTAATGGTGCTATATGGATTGCCCATGCCGTTAGAAATATATCAAATGACTCTAAATTACAATTAACTGCTTGTCTTTGGCAATACCAAAAAGGATACCATCTCGATGAATATTCGCAATTTACAGAGCAATCTGGCGGAATAATGCAAATTTCTCGGTCGATTGCTCATGCTATTGTCGGGACACCAGAGTAATGGACAGAAAAAACTTTTTTAGATGTTGTACGTTCTATTCATTAAAAAACTGGTGCGAAAATTACATATTTAGAAGGTTTTCCAAAAATGTCTGGGACCCCTTGGCTGGATGACACGAAGGGCGAGTAAAATATCTGTATCTCGACTTTTCTGTTTTAATTTTGTCTCAGTATGAAATGGTTATGTATTTCAAAATTGGGGTACCAATTACTAATATTGGATGGTATAATTTCGCGCCCTTTAATTAGGCAGCCATAGACCTTTTTAGGTCAGTAGTTATATTACAGAGGGTTAACCTCTTGTAAAAATTAAGCGGAGCACTGAAATGATCCAAATGCAATCTATGCTCGACGTGGCCGATAACTCCGGCGCACGTAGCGTACAGTGTATTAAGGTCCTGGGTGGTTCGCACCGACGTTATGCTAATGTTGGCGACATCATTAAAGTTGCTGTAAAGGAAGCAATTCCTCGCGGTAAAGTTAAAAAAGGTGACGTTCTTAAGGCAGTGGTCGTGCGGACTCGTAAAGGCGTTCGTCGTCAAGACGGTTCATTGATTCGGTTTGATCGTAATGCTGCGGTTGTACTGAACAATAACAACCAGCCTATTGGTACTCGTATCTTTGGCCCTGTGACACGTGAACTGCGTACAGAACAGTTTATGAAAATCGTGTCTCTGGCGCCTGAAGTATTGTAAGGAGTAACAAGAGATGGCAAATAAAATTCGTCATGATGATGAAATAATTGTATTAGCTGGTAAAGATAAAGGTAAGCGTGGCAAAGTCACTAAAGTCCTGAATTCTGCTGGCAAAGTTTTTGTCGAAGGTGTCAATCTGGTCAAGAAACATCAGAAGCCAAACCCTCAGTTGAGTGTGGCGGGCGGTATTGTTGAGCAGGAAGCAGCTATCGATGTATCAAATGTTGCGATCTATAACGCTGCCACTGGCAAAGCAGATCGCGTTGGTTTCCGATTTGAAGACGGGAAAAAAGTCCGTTTCTTCAAATCTTCTGGTGAACTAGTTAAGTAATTGGAGTAAGACGATGGCGAAACTGCATGATTTGTATAAGGAGTCTGTAGTGCCTGAACTTCGTGAGGAGTACGGCTACAAATCCATCATGCAAGTCCCTCGGATCGAGAAAATCACCCTGAATATGGGTGTAGGTGAAGCGTTAAATGATAAGAAGTTGCTTGAGAATGCTGTTGCAGATCTCGCTGCGATTTCTGGTCAAAAACCGCTTGTCACCAAGGCTCGTAAATCCGTTGCGGGCTTTAAAATCCGTGAAGGCTACCCGATTGGTTGTAAAGTAACCCTCCGTGGTGAGCGGATGTGGGAGTTCCTTGAGCGCTTGATTTCGATCGCAATGCCTCGTATTCGTGACTTCCGTGGCGTCAGTGCAAAATCATTTGATGGCCGTGGTAACTACAGTATGGGTGTGCGTGAGCAAATCATCTTCCCGGAAATCGATTATGATAAAGTCGACAAAATTCGTGGTTTGGATGTAACTATCACAACCAGTGCGAATACCGATGAAGAAGGCCGTGCTCTGCTGGCTGCCTTTAACTTCCCATTCCGTAAATAATAAGGGTAAGGGTTATGGCAAAACAATCAATGAAAGCACGTGAAGTAAAGCGTGCCAAGCTGGCCGCAAGATATGTTGAAAAACGTGCGGCGCTTAAAAAAGTGATTTCTAGCGTTCATTCTTCAGATGAAGAACGTTGGGATGCAGTATTGAAACTTCAGGCACTACCACGTGACTCATCCCGTAGTCGTCAGCGTAACCGCTGTAATATTACAGGTCGTCCACATGGTTATCTGCGCAAATTCGGTTTAAGCCGGATCAAGCTGCGTGAAGCAGCAATGCGTGGTGAAGTACCTGGTCTTAGAAAAGCCAGCTGGTAAGCCAATTATTCACGGAGTAAGCAATTATGAGCATGCAAGATCCTATTGCGGATATGCTAACCCGCATCCGCAACGGTCAAGCGGCCAATAAAGTATCTGTCAAGATGCCTTCTTCTAAACTGAAAGTGGCTATTGCCAAGGTTTTAAAAGATGAAGGTTATATCACTGACTATGCTGTTTCTGGTGACGTGAAAACGGAACTAGAAGTCACCCTCAAATATTTTGAGGGCAAAAAAGTTATTGAAACCATTCAGCGTGTAAGTCGCCCAGGTCTTCGCATTTATAAAGGTGCAGGTGATCTGCCTAAAGTATTAGGTGGTTTGGGTATTGCAGTTGTTTCTACATCAAAAGGCGTCATGACTGACCGTGCAGCTCGTAGAGCGGGCATGGGCGGTGAAATCGTCTGCTACGTAGCTTAATCGGAGGTTTTTATGTCTCGTGTCGCTAAAGCTCCTGTAGCCATCCCTGCTGGTGTAGAAGTAGCTGTTAATGGCCAGGAACTGACAATCAAGGGTGTAAAGGGTTCAGTCTCTCGCACTTTGAACAACGCTGTTGTAATTGCGCAAGAAGATAATGCGCTAAAATTTTCTGTTGTTGAAGGTGCTTCGACTGCCCAAGCCGGTACTGCTCGTGCATTAGCTAACAACATGGTTATCGGTGTTACCGAAGGCTTTGAAAAACGTTTGCAACTGATCGGTGTTGGTTATCGTGCCCAGGTTCAGGGCAGTAAAATTAACCTGACACTGGGTTTTTCACACCCAGTTGTCTATGAGCTGCCTGAAGGCATTATTGCAGAAGCTCCATCACAGACTGATTTGGTTATCAAAGGTGTTGATAAGCAGGTTGTAGGTCAGGTTGCTGCGGATATTCGTGAGTACCGTCGTCCTGAACCTTACAAAGGTAAAGGTGTTCGTTATGCTGACGAACAGGTACGCCGCAAAGAGGCTAAGAAGAAGTAAGGTAACACTATGGATAAGAAAAGTGCTCGTCTGCGTCGTGCTAAACGCGCACGCAAAGCTATGCAAGAGTTGGGTGCAACTCGCCTGGTGATTCACCGTACTCCGCGCCATATTTATGCGCAGGTAATTGCACCGAACGCTAACGTCATTGCAGCAGCCTCAACTGTTGATAAAGCTGTTCGTGAACATGTAAAAAACACAGGTAATGTTGATGCAGCTAAAGTTGTCGGTAAAGCGATTGCTGAACGAGCTGCTGAAAAAGGCATTACTAACGTTTCTTTTGATCGCTCTGGTTTCCAGTATCATGGTCGTGTCGCTGCTTTAGCAGATGCTGCGCGTGAAGCTGGCCTTCAGTTCTAAGGGGTGAGTCATGGCTAAATTTGAAACACAAACCGGTGATCTGAATGAAAAGCTTATTGCAGTTAACCGCGTTTCTAAGGTAGTTAAAGGTGGTCGTATCTTCAGCTTTACTGCATTGACTGTAGTAGGTGATGGTAATGGCCGTGTCGGGTTTGGTTACGGTAAAGCAAAAGAAGTTCCAGCTGCTATTCAAAAAGCAATGGAAAAAGCTCGCCGCAACTTACGTACTATTAAATTGAATGGTACTACGCTGCAGCACCCAATTAAAGGGCGTCACTCTGGTTCTCGGGTATATATGCAGCCTGCATCAGACGGTACTGGTATTATTGCCGGTGGTGCTATGCGTGCTGTTCTGGAGGTTGCCGGTGTACAGAACGTTCTGTCTAAAGCATACGGTTCAACCAACCCGATTAATATCGTCCGCGCAACAATTGACGCTTTAGAGCATATGCATGCTCCTGAAGATGTCGCTGCGAAACGTGGCCTGAGAGTAGAAGAAATTCTGGGGTAATTGGGCATGGCGAAAATTAAAGTTATACAAACTAAGAGCTCAATCGGTCGTTTGCCTAAACACAAGGCAACTTTGACAGGTTTAGGTCTGCGTCGCATTGGTCATACTGTCGAATTGGAAGATACTCCATCGATTCGTGGAATGATCAATAAAGTTTACTACATGGTTAAGGTAGAAGGTGAATAAGATGCGTTTAAATACTCTTTCACCAGCAGCTGGTTCTAAACCATCTGCCAAACGTGTAGGTCGTGGTATTGGCTCAGGGCTGGGTAAAACCGGTGGTCGAGGCCATAAAGGACAAAAATCGCGTTCGGGCGGCAGTGTTCGTGCTGGGTTTGAAGGCGGTCAGATGCCACTTAAGCAGCGTTTGCCAAAATTCGGTTTTACTTCACGTAAATCATTGACTTCTGCTGAAGTTCGTACATCAGAGCTGGCAAAAGTTGCCGAAGGCGTGGTAAATTTGGAAACCCTGAAACAAGCTGGTGTTATTGCTCGCACTGCAAAAACGGCTAAAGTCGTTCTTTCTGGTGATGTAACAAAAGCAGTAACAGTCCAGGGTGTAGGTGTAACCAAAGGCGCTCGTGCTGCGATTGAAGCAGCTGGCGGTAAAATCGAGGAATAGTACGTAAATGGCTAAGAAACCAGGATTACCATCACCCGGTGGACAAGGTGGGTTAAGTGAGCTGAAAAAGCGTTTGTTATTTGTACTGGGCGCAATGATTGTGTTCAGAGCTGGCTCATTTATTCCGATTCCTGGGATCAATGCCAATGTATTAGCTGAGTTATTCCAACAGCAAAAAGGGACCATCATTGAAATGTTTAACATGTTCTCTGGTGGTGCTCTTGCACGGGCTTCAATTTTTGCATTAGGGATTATGCCGTATATCTCGGCATCAATTATTGTGCAATTATTGACTGTGGTCCATCCGCCTCTGGCTGAACTGAAAAAAGAAGGTGAAGCCGGGCGACGGAAAATCACTCAATATACTCGCTATGGTACTTTAGTTCTCGGACTTTTCCAGTCTGTTGGTATTGCTACTGGCTTGCCTCGAATGGTTCCAGGACTTGTTGCTGATCCGAGTATTGCCTTTTACGCTACGGCGGTTATTAGCCTTGTCACAGGAACGATGTTCTTAATGTGGTTAGGTGAACAAATTACTGAACGTGGTATAGGTAATGGGATTTCGATACTGATCTTTGCCGGTATTGTTGCAGGCTTACCGCCAGCAATAGGACGGACGATTGAGCAGGCTCGACAGGGTGAAATAAATGTTTTGCTGTTGTTGCTTATTGTTGTAATTGTATTTGCGGTTACTTTCTTTGTCGTATTTATGGAACGTGGTCAACGGCGTATAGTTGTTAACTATGCCAAACGACAGCAAGGTAGGCGTGTATATGCCGCTCAAAGTAGTCATCTGCCATTGAAAGTTAATATGTCAGGGGTGATTCCTGCGATCTTTGCATCAAGTGTTATTTTATTTCCGGGAACTTTAGCGCAATGGTTCGGTCAACATAAAGGCCTTGGCTTTTTGTCCGATATTTCTTTAACATTGCAACCCGGTCAGCCACTTTATGTGATATTATACGCGGCTGCGATTATCTTTTTCAGTTTCTTCTATACCGCGTTGGTGTTTAATCCGCGTGAAACGGCTGACAATCTGAAAAAGAGTGGTGCGTTTATTCCTGGTATTAGGCCCGGTGAACAGACCTCGCGTTACATTGATAAAGTGATGACTCGATTGACATTGGCTGGTGCCTTGTACATCACGTTTATTTGTTTAATTCCACAATTCATGATGCAAACTCTGAATGTGCAGTTCTATTTCGGTGGTACTTCATTACTCATTATTGTTGTTGTAATCATGGATTTTATGGCTCAGGTACAGACTCATTTGATGAGTCATCAATATGATTCTGTTCTGAAAAAAGCTAATTTGAAAAATTATGGGCGTTAGTTCCAGAACTCTTTCAGTTAGTTAAACTTTTACGGAGATAGCAATGAAAGTTCGTGCTTCCGTTAAGAAAATCTGTCGTAACTGCAAAATTATCAAACGCAACGGCGTTATTCGGGTAATTTGCAGCGAGCCTAAGCATAAACAGCGTCAAGGCTAATTAAAGCAGATTTCAAGACATTTTATTTGCAAACTGGTCATCTGTTGAGTATCCTTACGGGCTTTTCACAGATGGCCTTCGTTTTACGAAATAATAGGAGTGTGCCTAATGGCCCGTATAGCCGGCATTAACATTCCTGATCAGAAACATGCAGTTATTGCTTTGACTGCTATTTACGGTATTGGTAAGACTCGTGCACAGCAGATTTGTGCCGCTGCCGGTATCGCTGAAGACGTGAAGATCAGAGAATTAGATGAATCTGAAATTGAGAAGCTGCGTGAGCAAGTTAGTCATTTCACTGTAGAAGGTGACTTGCGCCGCGAAGTTTCTATGAATATCAAGCGCTTGATGGATCTTGGTTGTAACCGTGGTCTTCGTCATCGTCGTAGTTTGCCCGTTCGTGGTCAGCGCACTAAAACTAATGCGCGTACCCGTAAAGGGCCTCGTAAACCTATTAAGAAATAAGGTGAGGACAAATGGCTAAAACTCCGACTCGCGCTCGTAAACGCGTTAAAAAACAAGTTGCTGATGGTATGGCTCATATTCACGCCTCTTTCAACAACACTATTATTACTATTACTGACCGCCAAGGTAATGCTCTGTCTTGGGCTACTGCCGGTGGGTCTGGTTTCCGTGGTTCACGTAAGTCTACTCCGTTTGCAGCTCAGGTTGCAGCAGAACGAGCAGCTGAAGCTGCAAAAGACTATGGTCTCAAAAACGTTGAAGTTTTTGTGAATGGCCCGGGTCCAGGTCGCGAGTCATCAATTCGTGCGTTAAACGCGGCAGGTTTCCGCGTAACTAACATTACTGATGTGACTCCGATTCCACATAACGGTTGTCGTCCGCCTAAGAAACGTCGTGTGTAATTCTTGGGATAGACAGGAGATAGAATAATGGCAAGATATTTGGGGCCTAAGCTCAAACTTAGCCGTCGTGAAGGTACTGATCTGTTTCTTAAGAGCGGTGTCCGTGCGGTAGATACTAAGTGTAAGCTTGATTCAGCACCAGGCCAACATGGTGCCCGTAAGCCACGTCTTTCTGACTATGGTTTACAGCTTCGTGAGAAGCAAAAAGTTCGTCGTATTTATGGTGTACTGGAAAAACAGTTCCGGAACTACTATAAAGAAGCGGCGCGTATTAAAGGTAATACTGGTGAAAACTTGCTGGTTTTGCTTGAAAGTCGTTTAGATAACGTGGTTTATCGTATGGGTTTTGGCGCAACTCGAGCAGAAGCTCGTCAGTTAGTTAGCCATAAAGCGATTATGGTTAACGGTAAAGTTGTCAACATTCCTTCTTTCAAGGTTTCACCGGATGATGTTATCAGCGTTCGAGAGAAGGCTAAAAAACAAGCTCGTATTGTTGCTGCTTTAGAAGTTGCTGAGCAGCGTGAAAAACCGAGCTGGGTAGAAACAGATGCGAAGAAAATGGAAAGCGTTTTCAAACGAATTCCAGAACGTTCAGATCTGTCTGCAGATATTAATGAACAGCTGATCGTCGAGCTTTACTCTAAGTAAGGCTAATTTCTAAGAGAGGACACAATGCAGGGTTCTGTAACAGAATTTCTAAAGCCGCGGCTAGTTGATATTGCACAATTTAGCCCTACTCATGCAAAAGTGACTTTGGAGCCTCTTGAACGGGGTTTTGGTCACACACTTGGTAATGCGCTTCGTCGTATTTTACTTTCTTCTATGCCTGGTTGCGCTGTTACTGAGGCAGAGATTGACGGCGTGTTGCATGAGTACAGCAGTAAGGAAGGTGTTCAGGAAGATGTTTTAGAAATCTTACTGAATCTAAAAGGTATTGCTGTGAAGCTCGAAGGTAAGGATGAAGCGATGCTGACGCTTACCAAATCTGGTGCAGGCCCGGTCGTCGCTGGTGATATCACCCATGATGGTGATGTTGAAATTGCTAATCCCGAGCACGTTATTTGTCATTTGAGCAGTGATGCTCAAATTAACATGCGGATTAAGGTTGAGCGGGGTCGTGGATATGTTCCTGCCTCTACTCGAGTTCATTCTGAAGATGAGGAACGTCCAATTGGTCGATTGCTGGTTGATGCAGCATTCAGCCCAATTTCTCGAATTGCTTATAATGTTGAGGCGGCTCGTGTCGAACAACGTACGGATCTGGATAAATTGGTTATTGATATGGAAACCAATGGGACTTTAGATCCTGAAGAAGCAATTCGTCGTTCAGCAACTATCCTGGCTGAGCAGCTTGACGCGTTCGTTGATTTGCGTGATGTAACTGAGCCTGAAGAGAAAGAAGAAAAACCTGAATTTGATCCAATTCTGCTACGTCCTGTTGATGACTTAGAATTGACTGTTCGTTCCGCTAACTGTTTGAAAGCAGAAGCGATTCATTATATTGGTGATTTGGTTCAGCGTACTGAGGTTGAGTTGTTGAAAACACCTAACCTTGGTAAGAAATCTTTGACTGAAATTAAAGATGTCCTGGCAAGCCGTGGGTTGTCTCTGGGTATGCGCCTAGAGAATTGGCCTCCCGCCAGTATTGCTGAGAAGTAACCAGATCGCTGGTTTCATAGTATTATTTAGAAGGATAAGGTCATGCGCCATCGTAAGAGTGGTCGTCAATTGAACCGGAATAGTAGCCATCGTCAGGCTATGTTCCGCAATATGGCCAGTTCATTGGTTCGCCATGAAGTTATCAAGACAACATTGCCGAAAGCTAAAGAACTTCGCCGTGTTGTTGAGCCTTTGATCACATTGGCTAAAAATGACAGTGTTGCTAACCGCCGTCTGGCTTTCGCGCGTACTCGCGACAAAGAAGTGGTTGGTAAACTGTTTTCAGACTTGGGCCCTCGTTTTCAAGAACGTGCAGGTGGTTACACTCGTATCTTGAAATGTGGTTTCCGGGCTGGTGATAACGCTCCAATGGCTTATATCGAATTGGTTGATCGTGCAGAGTCTTCAGAAGAAGCTGCAGAATAAAGGTTATACTTATTTGTCAGTTTCATTATGAAATTGGCTATTCGTTAGCTAAAAATCCGATGATTTTTTCATCGGATTTTTTTATGGGGGGGAATTTATTTAACTTCAATTAGTGATGATAAATCACGATTAAACCGCGATGTATTCATCGTGCAATGAATTTTTTGGTGGGCCATTGACCCATCTTTATGGCAGATAGATTAGGGGTTCTACCCCGTTTTCACGGATGGTTTTGTAAAAATGTAAACTGACAGCCTTCATTTGCTAGTCTACGTCGCATTCTCGGATTGTGGAATCGTTCAATATCATCAAAAATATCGGCTATTGCTTCATCTCGTGTCCGGTAGTGGCGATAATTGACCCGTTCACGTTTGAGTACACCGAAAAATCCTTCACAGGCTGCATTGTCTCCACAATGACCTACGGCACTCATACTACTGACCAGTTGATTATGTTTCAGCAGGCGCTGGTGATCTCCACTGGTAAATTGTGTACCGCGATCAGAGTGCAGGATCACCTTATGCTTTTCTTGTCGTTGCCAAACGGCCATTTTTACTGCTCGCATCACCATATAACGGTCTTGGAGATGATGCATCGACCAGCCAATCACAAGCTTACTATACAGGTCCAGAACAACACTCAGGTAAAACTTCCCTTCTTGGGTCACTATTTCAGTGATGTCTGTTACCCATTTGGTTTCTGGCTCCAGAGCCGTAAAATCCCGCTCAAGGTGATTTTTTTACCCCTCAGGACGTACAGATTTACGTTTTGAGCCCCGACCTTTCTTACGTGGCCAGCCATAAAGCCCATTAGCTGACATGAGTCTGGCAACCCGATTCAAACGCACTTGAATTCCTTCATCCTGAGGGGCTTCAAGGATGTGCGGTGCACCAAGAATACCACCACTATCCTCATGGTACCGACTGATACTTTTAGTCAATAGACGTTAAAGTGCACGGGGACTTGGTGTTCGATTGACCCAAACGTAATAACTACTAGGTAACACGTTCAGGCAGAGACACATAAGTCGAACAGAAAAGCTTTCGCGACAACGCTGAATGGCCTGGTACCTTACGGTAATTCCCTGGCAAAGAACGTTGCTGCTTCTCGCAAAAAATCCCGTTCCTTTTCACTTTGGCAAGTTCCCGTTTGAGTCGTGCAATGTCTTCATCCCGGGGAGAGCCGCTGCCTTTAAATGTTTTATCTGTGCCTTGTTCAGCTTCTCGTTTCTAATCAATAAATTGGGATTGATACCAATATCCAGTGCTATCTGAAGACAGCTCACTCCCGGTTGTTGAGTGAGTACAACGGTTTCACGTTTAAATTCTGGGGTATACTTTCTTCGTTTAGTCATGAACACGTCTTTTAGACATCGTATGCCTCTTTTTAGATGTGTCCGCTAAATTGGGGTAGAACCCGTTTATTTTGATCTAAATGTATAGACTTGTCGAATGAAGTTTTTATAATAGGCATCTAGATGTCTAGACTTTTATACGGAATAACTATGCCAATTCGGATCCCTGATCAACTACCAGCAGCTGAGGTACTTAGAAGCGAAAATATTTTTGTAATGCCTCAGAGCCGTGCAGTTTCGCAAGATATTAGACCTCTAAAAGTGATTCTGTTGAATTTAATGCCTAAAAAAATTGAAACTGAAAATCAAATATTAAGGTTACTTTCTAATACACCTTTGCAAGTTGATGTCCATTTATTGCGAATTGATCATCGTATTTCACGTAACACGCCGCAGGCTCATATTGATCGTTTTTATCGGGACTTCGACAGGCTGAAAAATGACAACTATGATGGACTGATCATCACAGGTGCTCCATTAGGTTTAACACCTTTTGAGAACGTTTATTATTGGAAGCAGATATGTGAGATCATTGATTGGTCGACGACTCATGTCACATCAACTTTGTTTCTTTGCTGGGCGGCACAGGTTGCATTACATGTTCTTTATGGAATGCCCCGATATACATTGAAGCAGAAACTCTGTGGTGTTTATTCTCATCATACGGTGGGAGGACATAATAAGTTGTTACGAGGTTTTGATGATACATTTTTGGCTCCTTTATCAAGAAATGCTGGTTTCCCGTTGGAAGCTATAAAGGAATATACCGATCTGGATATTTTAGCAACGCACCCTCATGGAGGATTATATTTAGCTGCCAGCAGTGATTTGCGACAGGTTTATGTTACAGGTCATCCAGAATATGATTCCGACACTTTGGCTAATGAATACCAGCGAGATGTAGAAGCCGGCAGTTCGCCATTGCTACCTTATAATTATTACCCGGATGATGATCCAAATCAGAAACCTTTAGCTACATGGCGTAGCCATGGCAGTTTACTCTATAGTAACTGGATCAATTACTGTGTTTATCAGATTACCCCATATGATCTAAAAGTGATGAATCCAAGTGATAGGAATTAATTGATTCAGTATATCGACCCAAAGGAAAAGATGTGAGTATATTGATAAGCAACTGGTCGTGCGGATCTTATTAATTGATGGTGGTATGGGCACGATGATCCAGAGTTATAAGCTGGATGAGAGTGATTTCCATGGAGACGGTTTACGATTGGTCCTGTGATTTAAAAGGGAATAATGATTTATAGGTACACACTCAGCCTGAGATTATCGCAGAAATTCACCGTCAAAATTTAGAAGCTGGTGCTGACATCCTTGAAACTAATACCTTTAATGCAACATCTATCGCTATGGCTGATTATCAGGTGGAGTTTCAATCAGCCGAAATTAATTTGGATGCAGCACAACTTGCCCGGCATGTTGCGGATGAACAGACGCGTTTAACTCCTGATAAGCCTCGTTATGTTGCCGGAATACTTGGCCCCACTAACCGGACTGTCTCTATTTCCCCTGATGTGAATGATCCGGGATTTCGAAATATCACTTTTGACCAGTTGGTCGATGCTTACTCTGAATCGACCAGCGTTGATAGAAGGTGGTGTTGATCTCATCATGATCGAGACGATCTTTGATACACTGAATGCAAAATCAGCAGTTTTTGCGGCTGAAACGATTTTTGATGAAGTCGGTAAGCAATTGCCGTTAATGATCTCTGGGACGATGACTGATGCTTCTGGTCGTCCCCTTTCTGGGCAGACGACTGAGGCATTTTATAATTCTCTGCGTTATTGTCAGCCTCTGTCTGTGGGGCTTAATTGTGCTTTAGGTCCGGATGAATTACGTCAATATGTTGAAGAGTTATCGAAAATCAGCAGACCTATGTTTCTGCGCATCCGAATGCTGGCCTTTCGAATGCATTTGGAGAATATGTCTTGGCCCCGAGGAGATGGCCCGACAGATAGGTGAATGGGCTCGTTCTGGATTGCTTAATATTGTTGGGGGGGGAACAACTCCAGAGCATATTCGGGCAATGTCTGAGGTTGTTGATGGCATATCACCAAGAGAATTACCTCAATCACCGGTTGCGTGCCGGATTTCTGGACTAGAATCGTTCAATATTGGGAACGATACATTATTTGTAAATGTCGGAGAGCGAAACAATGTAACCGGTTCAGCACTTTTTAAACGTTTGATCGTTGCTGAGGATTACGACAAAGCACTTGAAGTTGCAGCGCTACAAGTTGAAAACGGTGCTCAGGTCATCGATATCAATATGGATGAATGAATGCTCGATTCAAAACAAGCGATGGTGCGTTTTTTGAATCTCATTGCATCTGAACCCGAAATCGTAAAAGTTTCCGTGATGATTGATTCATCAAATTGGGGTATTTTGGAAGCTGACCTGAAATGTGTACAAGGTAAACCGATTGTTAACTCTATTTTTCTTAAAGAAGGGAAATAAAAATTTGTCACGCAGGCACGCTTACTGCGTCGATATGGGGCAGCAGTCATCGTCATGGCGTTTAATGAAGAAGGTTAGGCTGATACTAAAGCACGTAGAGTAGAAATATGCGCCCGCAGTTATCACATTTTAGTTGATGAAATTGGTTTTGTGCCTGAAGATATCATCTTTGATCCAAACATCTGTGCAGTTGCGACAGAAATAGAAGAGCATAATAATTATGCTGTGGATTTTATTGAATCTGTCAAAATCATCAAAGATACACTTCCTCGCGCATTAATTTCTGGAGGAGTATCAAACGTTTCGTTCTTTTTTCGTGGTAATAACCCTGTTGGTGAAGCTATTCATGCGGTCTTTTTGTACCATGCAATTCGCAACGGTATGGATGTGGGGATTGTGAATGCCGGACAGCTTGCTATTTATAAAGATATTCCTGCCCAATTGCGGGAGAATGTAGAGACTATCATCTTCAATACTCATGAAGGAGCAATGGATGAACTTCTAGAGATTGCTGAATCATTTCGCGGTGGAGAATAACAGTATGAAGCGGATTCAAAATTGCTGGAGTGGTGTTCATGGCCGGTGAATAAACGGCTTGAACACGCATTAGTTAAAGGGAACACTGAATTTATCGAAGCTGAAAGAGTAGCGAACAACAGTTAAACGAGAAGATTGTGATGGCAACGGTCAAAGGCGATGTACATGATATTGGTAAAAATATCGTTGGGGTTGTCTTGCAGTGTAACAACTTTGAAGTCGTTGATTTAGGTGTCATGGGGCCTTGCGAGAAAATTTTGCAAGTTGCTCGTGAAGAAAACGTCGATATGATTGGTCTTTCCGGGTTGATTACACCTTCTCTGGATGAAATGGTGCATGTCGCAAAAGAGATGGAACGACAGGGATTTGATCTTCCACTTTTAATAGGTGGGGAAACAACATCCAAAGCACATACCGCTGTTAAGATAGAACCCAACTATTTTCCATCCTGTCGAAATGCTTCTAGAGCTGTTGGCATGTGCAGACGTTGCTCTCTAAAGAATATAAATCAGCATATGCTCAGAAAATCAAAAAAGAATATGAAATAGTACGTGAACAATATGCTCGTAAACGTACCAGAGGTGCTCCGGTTACATTGGAACAGGCGTGTGAAAATGCACTCACGCTTGGTTGGAATAATTACAAACCGGTACGACCTGAACAGCTAGGTATGCAAACCATAACCGATGCTTCGATGTCGACTCTGCGTGAGTATATCGACTGGACTCCTTTTTCCATGACATGGTCGTTAGCTGGAAAATATCCAAGAATCTTAGATGGGGGGTCAGGCTAGGCAACTTTATTCGGATGCTAATCAGATGTTGGATCGGTTTGAACAGAGTCAGGAACTGACTGCCCGGGGGATTGTGGGCATGTTTGCTGCCAATCGGGTCGGAGACGACATTGAGATTTATGTAGATGAGTCTTGTGAGCATGTATCGGAAGTCAGCCATCAGCTCCGACAACGGACAAAAAAAACGAAGGGTGCTAACTATTTTTATCGCACCTAAACAAAGCGGTATATTCGACTATATCGGTGCTTTTGCGGTAACAGGTGGTATCGGTGAAGATGAGCTGGCGGATTCATATAAGAATAAAGGCGATGATTACAACTCGATTATGGTAAAAGCGATTGCTGATTAATTAGCTGAAGACTTCGCTGAGTATTTGCACCAGCAAGTTCGCCGACAGATATGGGACTATAGTCCTGATGAATCACTATCTAACGAGGAACTTATCCGCGAGCGGTATCAGGGCATTCGTCCTGCTCCTGGGTATCCTACATGTCCTGAGCATCCCGAAAAAACAATTATCTGGCGTTTATTAGATGTTGAAAAGTGCATAGGGATGAAGTTTACAGAAAGTTATGCTACGTGGACTGGAGCTTCTATCTCAGGATAGTATTTCAGCCATCCTGAATCACGTTACTTTGCAATCGCAAAAATTCAAAAAGATCAATTAGAGGATTATTCCAAGAGAGCGAGTATGACTCTTGAAGAAGCTGAACGTTGGTTGGCTCCTAACCTTGAATGATTCTATAAAATAGAAAGATTAAGCCGATATAATGGAATTTATTTGATTTTTTTTGAATGCTAGACTGGTTTGACTTTATGAAGGGAGACCAATATGAAAAAAGTTTTAGTGTTGAAAACCAGTGTATTGGGGGAATATTCTCAATCATCTAAATTAATGGACCAGTTTGTGAAAGAGCATCAAAATGCACAGATCACGGTCCGCGATTTAGCTGCTAATCCTGTTCCCGTATTGGATGGTGAGTTGGTTGGCATGCTTCGCCCGACTGGTGAATTAAATGAGCGACAAAAACAAGCTCAGGCTTTGTCTGATGAACTAATCAAAGAAGTTAAAGATGCAGATTTATTAATTATTGCTGCACCTATGTATAATTTTGCGATTCCAACGCAGTTAAAAACCTGGATTGATTTTGTTGCCCGGGCAGGTGAAACATTTACTTATACTGAAAATGGCCCTGTAGGATTGATTGAAGATACGAAGGCGTTGGTTGTAACCACGCGTGGTGGGATGTATAAGGATAATGGAAGTGACTATCAGATTCCTTATTTGAAGTTATTGCTTGGTTTCCTCGGTATTAATGATGTTGATGTTATATATGTTGAAGGATTGGCTTTGGGGGATGATGTTGCTCAACCTAAGCTGGAACAAGTTGCTTCTCAGTTGACTAATTATCAGCTCTAGAATATATTTTATAGTAAAGGTCATTAGCTAAACAATGACCTTTTTATTAATATTTGTGCTCGATTTGAAATATTTTTTCTAAAAAATTTATCATTTTATTTGTAACCCTCCAAGGTTTAGTCCATAAAGATTTTTAACAGATATAGGTTTTATCCGGTTGATCCAGATAGCCTGAACACTGATTTTTTTCGGAGTCTTTAAGTTAAATTAACCCTAATTTCAGATAAAAAATCCTTTTATACAATCCATCGAGTCCTATTTAAAGATTGGTGTTGTAACGATGTCATTGTGTCGTCATAGGCCTGATTTCTCTTTGCTAAATGAGAAAGATTCAGGTTATTTGTGGAAATTGTTAATAACCTCTAAAAGATTATTTATTGTCTGTTTTACTTCGAAATTTTATTTTTCCTTCAGGAAAACGAGGATTGCTCCTACAAGACATAAAATCAAATGGGTCATTAAATAATGAGATTTGACAAAATCAGCTTATTTCCCGGTGGTCATTGAGAGATGAGGGCGGCTGTAATCAATCAGACTTTTCTTATTTTTGAACTTTTCCTGTAAGCTGTATTTAAAATTAAAACCTGGTTTTATTTAACTAAACTTCACCTTATTAGATAAGGTCGCTTTGTGATAAGTGACTACATGAATTTTTTTTGTTAAATTCAGCGGTCATTGAGCCATTGATAATTGGGTTGAACTGGCTGTACTTAATCTTCTGCCTCATATCAGAAAACTGTCTAGGTATAGTATCAATAATCACCAAATAAAACGTGGTTATTATCCATGGCTAGGATTAATTCTGACCCATTTTTGTCCAGAGGTTATTTGTAAAAACATACATATTGTCTATTTTTGATTTTATCTGGGAACAAAAAATATCTGAAAAATATATTATCATGGATAATAGTGATGAAATGATGAATTAGTTAACATTTTTATAAGAGCTGAAAGGATTCAGCAGGTACATATTGATATTTAATGGTTTAGTTCATCATATTTAATATAAATCTGACGTGTATATAGCATTGTTATTGAATGTTGAGATAATGAAGTGAAAGTAATAAAAAAGAACCCGGCAGGAAGCCGGGCGCTGTCAAAGCAAGTACAAGCAAAAAGATAGTAACAAGCGTGTTTATAGTAATAAACTGATTATTAGATTGATTCATCCAACTGGGGTAAATTTAAAATTATTAATCATTTTCTTATTAGAAGGATTGTCATCTAATCGAATTATTCAGTTATATTTTCAAGCTCTTCCATGTAACCAAGCCATTGTTCCTCGGTTTCTTCTAACTGTTTTTTGAGCTGAGTTTGTTTATAAATAAGCTCGTTGAGTAATTCTTTTTTTTCACTTTGATACAAATCAGGATCACTCAATTGTTGTTCAATGTGAGCCAGTTTCTGATTGAAAACTTCGGTCTGTTTTTCTAACTTTTCTATTTTTGTCCGTAAAGGTTTCGTTTTCCGCCGTCGTTCAGCCTGATCTCGTTTTTGTTGTTGCCGGGAGGGTGCAAGTGAAGTTTCTTCTTGTTTGTTTTGTTGATATTGGGTTTCTTTAAGCCATTGTTGATATTCATCCAAATCACCTTTGAAAGATGAGATTTGACCATTATCGACCCGATAAAATTCATCACAACTTGCCCGAAGTAGGGCCCTATCATGAGAAACTAAAACCATTGCCCCTTCGAACTCTTGCAAAGCGAGTGTCAGTGCGTGGCGCATATCGAGGTCTAAATGGTTCGTCGGTTCATCTAATAGTAATAGATTTGGGCGTTGCCATACGATTAACGCCAGGACCAGTCGGGCTTTTTCGCCGCCACTAAAAGGGGCTACAGGTGATAAAGCTTGTTCTGATTGAAAGCCAAAACATCCTAAATAATTTCGTAATTCCTGCTCAGTTTCTTGCGGAGCAATACGCCTTAGATGAGCTAATGGTGATTCATCTTTGTGAAGTGTTTCTAACTGATGTTGGGCGAAATAACCGACCTGGACATTCCTATTGAGTTCTAATTGACCTGATAAGGGGTCCAAATCACCGCTTAAGAGTTTTATGAAGGTTGATTTCCCTGCACCATTTCGACCGAGTAGGCCGATTCGGCTTCCAGGAACCAGATTAAATTGAATATTTGATAAGATCATTTTATCGCCGTATCCGGCACATACCTGGTCCATTTGTAGTAGTGGCATTGGTAACGTATGGGGGGGACGAAAGCTAAAGCTAAACGGTGAGTCAACATGTGCAGGGCCGACAAGTTCCATCTTTTCGAGAGCCTTGATTCGGCTTTGGGCCTGTTTTGCTTTTGTGGCTTTGTAGCGAAAACGGTCAATATATTTTTGCAAATGCCCCTGTTGGCGCATTTGTTTTTCATGAAGCGCTTGTTGTTGGGCTAACTTTGTGGCTCGTTGCTGCTCAAAGCTCGTATAATTACCAGTGTATTCATTGCATTGTGCTTGTTCTATATGAATAATTTTTTGGACTGTTTGGTCTAAGAAATCTCTGTCATGGGAGATAATTACTAAAGTTCCTGTATAGTGATTGAGCCATTGTTCCAGCCAGACAACGGTATTGATATCTAAATGGTTTGTTGGTTCATCTAGTAATAATAGATCGCTTCGGCATATTAATGCCTGGGCCAGATTCAAACGCATTCTCCAGCCACCGGAAAAGCTTGCTACAGAATTTTTTTGTTCTGACTGACTAAAACCCAGTCCTGCCAGTAAGGTGGCAGCCCGAGATTCAATTTGATAGCCACCAATGGCATCGATTTTCTCGTGTAAATGAGCAATGGCCATTCCGTCTTGTTGCTCTTCTGCCTGTTTGAGCCGCTCTGTGATTTGACGATATTCCCGATCCCCATCAATGACATAATTTAATGCGGAGCACTCAAGAGCGGGAGTATGTTGGGCAACACTAGCGATTTGCCATTGAGCCGGTATTTCTAATTGGCCAGAATCGACTGCCAACTGACCTTTTAGCAGGCTAAATAATGATGATTTTCCACATCCATTTTGCCCTACAAGTCCTACTGATTGTCCTGGATGAATCACTATGGATGCGTGGTCAAGTAGGACTTTTGTTCCTCGCTGAAGAGTAACTTGTTGGAGCGTGATCATTTTATTTTTCTATTGTGTAATAATAGATGCATGATAACTTAAAAACCGACATCGTGTCGAAGGATGACCAATGAAGCAGCGCTTTATTGCAGGGGCTGTTTGCCCTAAATGTCATGAACAGGATTCACTGGCTGTTACTGTTGATGATTCAGGGCATAGTGAAGTGATTTGTGTGGTTTGTGGATATCGTGAGCAGCAACCTGTTGAGTCAAAGAAAAAAGTGGGCGAACCGATTGCTTTGTTTAAGCCCTAACGTTAAAACTGCCGGAATTATCACTCGAGATTAGTCGCTCTTGGCTCGGTGTTGTTAGTCCTAGTAATGGGGGGGCGGTGTTTCTTCTGCCGCAGAAGCTAATTGTGTTGGTTGTATTTCTTTTAATTTGTCAGAAAGTAGCTGTAATTGCCTGGTGAGTTTGCTGATTTGTATCTGCTGGATACTCAAAGCTTCATTGAGTTGGCTAATGGTATCATCTTGGAATGTTAGCTGACTTTCCAATTGTTCGATTCGTTTTTCGAGTTCTGTTGTTTTCATAAAATACTATTGGTGTATGTTCCAGTACTCGATGAGCCCACTGGAACTAGAACTGACAATTTGGTCATGTCTGGATAGCGTTGCATCAAATACAATTGCACTCGCTGGTCTTCGTTTTGTATTTAAACCAACTTGCCATTGTTGTAGCAACTGACCTGTTTGTCTATCCCATAATTGCAATTTTCGGCTGGGTGAGCCTGTGAGTAGCCATTTTGCATGATTGACAAAACGGGCACAAGTAAATATTTGTTGCCTTGTATGAATGGACAGATGACTAATTTTTTGATTGGCTGGGATCCGATATATGAATGCGTGATTATGACTGTCGGCAATAAATGCGTAGTGGCCCTCTTTATCGAATGCAATCTGAGTAATACGGCCAGGTAGTTTAAAACGGCTAACAATTTGTGCTGTCTGAGTATTCCAAAGCAGTGCATTGCCGCCATTTCCGGCAGTAAATGCATATAAGCCATTGGCGGAAAGACGAACTTCATTTATTGCTTCTGTATGGCCCAAAAATTCCAGGCGGCGGCCTGTTTTCAGATTTACGGCGATTACTTTTCCATCTTCAAGCCCGGCTAATACGATCTGACCATTAGCTGAAATTGCAATATCCCGAATGACGGATTCCGAGATTGACCAGTAGCCTAATGAATGCCCATTTTTCGTTGACCATACAGCAAAGTCATGTCTGGATGCAGAAATTGCAAATTGATGTTGTGGTGAAAATTTAACAATAAAGACATTATTTCTGGATTTCTGTTGCCAGCGAAATCGGAGCTTGGGTATTGGCTCTAGTTGCCAGAGCGTTAATTGCTGGTCATTGGTCGACATGAGGCTAAGACTGCCATCATCAGATAATGCAGATGCATAAACGCCATCAGAATCTTGCTTTATCGTTTTTACAGCCTGTTTATTTGGTGAACACCCGGTTAGAGCCGTCAATATGGTACAAAATACGATAAGCCAAAATTTGTTTAAGAAATATTTATTAATGAAAACAGTATCCATGACTTTCTACATAAGGCGATAGAGGCTAGTATAGGCCACGTATGATAAATTAGACAACAATTGTTATATATCATAAAAGTTGTCGTTAGGTATTTTGAAATAGGTCCGGAGGACTCGGAATGAAAAAGTATTTTGCAGTATCCCTATTGGCAGCGTCTGTTTTAATGTTAGGTGGCTGTCAGTATCAAAACAAAAAGCCAGATACTGCGACTAAAGTGGAATTAAAAACAGATGCGCAAAAAGAAGCATATGCAATTGGAGCATCTGTTTCTCATTATTTGGATCGGACTTTGAAGCAGCAAGAAAAACTGGGTTTGAAGCTTGATCGTAAATTGATTTTAGCCGGTGTAAAAGAAGGCCTTAACGGTAAAAATCAGTTGTCAGATAAACAGATCACGCAGTCGTTGCAAAAAATGCAAGCGCAAATGACAAAGCTCGTGAAAGATAAAGAAGCCAAAGATGCTAAAGCGGCTAAAGAAGCGGGTGAGAAGTTCCTGAAAGAAAACGCTAAAAAAGATGGTGTGATCACTACAAAATCAGGATTGGAATATAAAGTATTACGTAAAGGTAAAGGACTTCGTCCTAAAGCTGATGATACGGTAACCGTTAATTACAAAGGGACATTAATTGATGGTAAGAAATTTGATAGTTCTTATGATCGTGGAAAACCAATTACGTTTCCTTTAGATCGGGTGATTCCGGGCTGGAGTGAAGGGGTGCAGTTAATGCATGTCGGAGCGAAATATAAATTCTTTATTCCTGCTAAATTAGCCTATGGTGATACTAAAGCTGGTCCTATTCCTGCTAATTCAACATTAATCTTCGAAGTTGAGTTGTTAGGTATTAAACATCATCAGGAAGCAAAAAATACTAAGTCCCACTCATCTAAGTAATATTCTGAACCATTGAAAAAAGGTCTGAATGGCCTTTTTTCATATTGGTTAAGCCAGTTGCATTCCATTAACGATATATTGATATAATTCCTTAAGTAGTTGATCTTCGATGCTGAATCGAAGTTCTAATTTTTCACCTAGTTGATTTAACTCATGGTCAAAATCAATTAAAGGAACCTGTTCATTGAGAATGCTGAAACGGTCATAAAAATCAAGAGCCGCATCCGTTGTTGGCGCGAGTTCTTCAATGAGAAGTTGAACTCTCTGGTAGTTCTGGCAATCCTGAGTCATTTGATCGAATATACGAAAATGGCCTGTAGAAACATAATCGACTAAATGATTACAAAAATGCCCTATCATTTCGATATCAGGAAGTTGGTTAGGAATTTTATCTTGTTTTTGTCCGATGAGCTGACAATATTCAACTAACAATTGTTTTCTGGTTTCTAGCCAGTTATCGATGTGTTGACTTTTGCCTCTCCACTGGGCTTGTGTTTGGGCTGTGCGTTTGAGCATAAATAACCTCCGGCATGAAAAGTGTGTCGGAATAAATCTTTAATCAGACCATGATTAACTGTGGTTGAATTCGATGTTCGGGTCAAGTTTGTTGTCGAAATACTGATAGTTTGATTCGAAGAAGGAGATCTATATCCGTGGAATCTCGTGTTTGTTTATCTTCCGATTCGTTGGCCGGCTGGTGGTTTTTAACATGTCAGCAACAGCTTCTGTGTATTCCTCAGGGGGTAAGGATTCCCTTTGGTCATTTTGATGATATGGTCGTTTCATCAACATGGTTGTCCCAGGCCGAATATTTCACCGATTATCTGGGGGAGCCTTGTTACCGGCTTGAATTGGAGAGCCCCATTGATTTGGGAGTAGGAGAATGGATACCTCTGTATAATTTGTTAAGTGAATTAAAAGAGCCTTTTTTTCAGTTGGCCAGTCAGGCAATGCAGCAAGGCTTATTTCTAAAAACACACCGTTTTTGTGGCCAGTGTGGACGAGTGATGGAACGTGTTGACTGGGAACTGGCGATGCAATGTCCTGAATGTGGGTTTCGGGCTTATCCCAGAATTTCTCCAAGTATTATTGTCGCGATTCGAAAAGGGCAGGAGATTCTCTTAGCCTGCCATAAACGTCATGCGCGTAGTCATCGTTATGTTTTTACGGCTATAGCAGGTTTTGCTGAAGCGGGTGAAACTCTTGAGCAGTGTGTTAGGCGAGAAGTTCATGAAGAAGTTGGATTAACCGTGACTAATTTACGCTATGCAGGCAGTCAGTCCTGGCCTTTCCCTCATTCAATGATGGTTGCGTTTTGGGCGGATTATGTTGATGGTGAATTAATCATACAACATAGCGAGCTTCATGAGGCTAACTGGTTTTCAATTGATGCTCTGCCTCAGTTACCCGCTCATGGAACGATTGCCAGACGTATTATTGATGAACTTGCTGAACAAATCCGAAGTGACCTGTCTGTGTAATATGTTAAAAACGTTTTTTATAGTAGGCTCAGGTCAGTTGAGATTTTATAGTGGACAGGGTTACATGTATGATGAGGCTTCCATTGAGAATGATGATACCTGTTTGGGATAATCCTTGAGAATGTAGGAATCTGCATGAGTATGTTAAAGAATGATCGTTATCTGCGTGCATTATTACGACAAGACGTTGATATAACTCCAGTTTGGATGATGCGTCAGGCGGGACGGTACCTGCCTGAATATCGGGCAGTCCGGGCGCAGGCCGGTGATTTTATGACACTTTGTCGTAGTGCTGAATTGGCGTGTGAAGTGACTTTACAACCGTTGCGTCGTTATTCTTTAGATGCTGCTATTTTATTTTCTGATATTTTAACAATTCCTGATGCAATGGGGTTGGGGCTTTATTTTTCTGCCGGGGAAGGTCCTTGTTTTGAACGTCCGGTTCGATGTGCCCATGATATTTCTGTATTGCCGGTTCCTGATCCTGAAGGCGAATTGAGTTATGTCACTAATGCTGTACGGACTATCTATCGGGAATTAGAAGGACAAGTTCCTTTGATTGGCTTTTCGGGGAGTCCCTGGACATTAGCCACCTACATGGTTGAAGGGGGATCAACAAAGCAGTTTAGTAAAATCAAAAAAATGATGTACTCCGATCCTCAGCTATTGCACCAGTTATTAGACAAATTGGCTCAGTCTGTGACTGTTTATCTGAATGCACAGGTAGATGCTGGTGCGCAATCGCTTATGATTTTTGATACATGGGGCGGTGTTTTGAGTCCGGATTGCTATCGTCGTTTTTCGCTCGATTATATGCAACAGATTGTTGATGGTATTACTCGCGAGGCCAGAGGCCGGAAAGTTCCGATTACTTTATTTACTAAAAATGGTGGGCAATGGCTGGAATGGATAGCAGATACAGGCTGTGATGCGATAGGACTTGACTGGACTACGGATCTAAAAGATGCACGTCAGCGAGTTGGTGATCGAGTGGCTCTGCAAGGGAATATGGATCCATCTATGCTATATGCTCCGGAAAAAGCAATTGAGAATGAAGTCGGCCGCCTTCTTGGGCGTTTTGGTCATGGTTCTGGTCATGTATTTAATCTGGGGCACGGCATTCACCAAGATGTTCCCCCTGAACATGCCGGTGTTTTTGTAGAGGCTGTTCATCGGCTTAGTGCCCTTTATCACGACTGATGTCGTATTGCTGTTATATCTCTTTGATATTTTATAGTCAGAATCGGTTGTGTCGTTGTCTTCTATGGTCGGTAACTTACTAAAAAAGGCGCGATAGGCAATCGTTATTATTTCGAGATAAACAGATTCGGATATTAATCCGCTTTTATGAAGGAAAACTCCATTTAAGCGGATAGTCTATCTTCGTAGGAAATTTTATGTTGTTGATCTATTTGTGTCTTGGAGCTAGTGCCGGGCTTTTATCTGGGTTATTCGGTATTGGCGGAGGACTGCTCATTGTCCCTGTATTGGTGTTTGCCTTTAGCTGGTATTTCCCTGCAAACTTAGCGATTCATATGGCTATGGGCACGTCTTTAGCGACCATTATTATTACAGCCGCTAATTCGACTTATGGTCATCAAAAAAACGGGGGAGTGGACTGGTCAATTGTTCGGCAGATGAGTACAGGGATTATTATCGGAACAATAATTGGAGCGGTATTAGCTCATTGGATGAATGGACAGTTGCTTGAATTCCTATTTGGAATTTATCTTGTTCTGATTTCTTTAAAAATGTTGTTTACCCGTCAGTGTGTCAGTGAAAGATCTATGCCTGCAAAGTGGGTTACTGCGCTGGTTGGAAGTTTTATCGGATTTAAATCGGCTTTGTTTGGAGTAGGAGGCGGTTCTGTATCCGTACCTTTTCTGACCTACTGTGGACATCCAATGAAAAAAGCTGCAGGGATTTCAGCAGCATGTAGCTTACCTATTGCAGTGACGGGGGCTATTGGTTATGCAGTGAGTGGGTGGCATCAGCAAGGGTTACCTTCATGGAGTTTGGGATATATTTACTTGCCTGCATGGCTTGGGATTATTTTGACCAGTTCTTTTTGTGCAAGATTGGGGGCTCGTCTTTCCCATCGTTGGCCTCAGCTTTTACTCAAGAGGCTTTTTGCGATTCTTCTGATGGCTATAGCTGTGAAGATCTTTACGGCATGATAAAAATTCAGAGTATGTGATGTGCCGTGATTAATGAGCATTACACTTTGGTGTATTGATTATGGATTATTGATCAATAACGGCGTTATCTGAATGACCTGTGTTTTGTCGTGTTATATTTAAGACCAGTTAAGCATGCTTAAGGTTAACAACATGAAGTTAAGCAGCTTGCCATAAATGCTTATGATAAGCTGCTTTTGAATCAGGTGTTAATTCCCGGGATATATCCCAATGCTATTGGCCATTCCAGCGTTCAAGTGCTTGTTCATACATTTTATTTTTTTCAGTTGCTGTGGCTCCCCATTTGTAATGAATAAGAGCACCGGCCCAGTCACCATATTCGGGATTGGGTAACACAATGAATTTATTTCCCCAATGGCTACGATATTTTTCGACCAATTTTGTTCGTTGCGCCATTGGCTTGCCTGCAAATTTATTGGTAAAGTCAGCCAGATTATCTCCCATATAAACAGCAACGTCGTAATTTTGCCGGACATGGTTTCGACGAGGCGCTTTGTTACTGGTGGTTGTTTTCATTAGTAGATGTGTGTTATTTGCATTTGGGAAACCAAGTTTTCTCAGATTTCTTAGTGTTGCAGTCCGTCCGGCTTCTTTTCTATTGGTAATGTAAAAGATGCTAACCCCATGCTCACGTGCATAAGTCAGAAATTTAACAGCACCAGGTATGGCTTGCGCCTTGGCATCTTTAACCCACTTTTGCCAGGTTTTGCTTGAGTAGCCCTGGTTTTGTCCGATAAGCCAGGCTTCATATGGTGAGTTGTTTAAGATTGTTTCATCAATATCCACAATAACTGCAAGTGGTTTTTGATGATCTTCATTTAAAGATTGATTGACCCGTAGTTTGGCGATATTGAATGCCTGATGGCAAAGAGCCCTGTATTCCGCTGATTTTTGGACCCATAAAACGCTCATCATGAGCTGTTGATTGAGATCTTTTGTTGTGACTTTTTGTGTTGATGGGTTGGCAATTGCATTGTTTGCCTGAGAAGCTTGAGTGAAGTGTGCACAGCCACTTAATAGTACCGATAGACCGGTTACTAAAGCTAAGTTTTTGATCATTTTGTCATCCTTTAGTTATACATTTCAGCTCGGATAGGGATTCTTTACTATGCAAGATGATGTTCAATTATTCATCAAAGACGCAATGAATCAATATAATTTTCATCATTAACCCTTAACTAGGGATAAAAGAGCTTCTTGATAATGGATTGAATTCTCAATTTTCAGTCCTGTATATGAAAGTAGTCCGATACGATATGAATGCATTGCGATTTAATAGTGATTTCTTATTTTGAGTTAAGGTTAATTAATTATTCTGCCAGTTTTCAGAATGAGTTATAGAATTTTTTTATTGTAAAAGAGGCACCTAAACGTCAACACGCCCTGGTATAGTGATTTTCCCCAATTGAGGATTTTCAGGAGAGATTCTATGCTGTCATCTTCTGAGGTATGCAGCATAGATATATTGGCTGATATGATGATGGATTTTAGTATAGATAAAATGGATAACACCGGTTATCGATCTTTATTCCGTTATCAGGATCGAAAATTTATTGGCTATCAGGCGCAGCTAAATAGTTTTCAGATTGATAATCAAAAATTGATTTCTCTGGTCGAAGCCGGGATTGCGAGGTTACACACTGAAAATAATGGTGGGGTTTTATTACTGCCTGTGCGAGCAGAACAAATCTGTGATCAAGATTTAATGACTGTGTTGTTAGATCGATTGCTTAAATTACGGTTCTCATGGCGTAATGTTGTCCTTATTATTCAATCACTTTCTGAAAACCAATCGTTAGAACAATTTAATCAGGCTGCGTATCGTTTACATAGTTGTCAACTTCAACTATGGTTGGCTGCTCCTCTTTATATGCGGTTTCAATCTCTGTGTGAATCAATGTTATTTGATACGGTCTATTTTGATTACTCAGAGTACTCTAAAAAAGATCTTTTGTTGGATTCTATATCATTGCAACAATTATACAGTAGTGGTATTACAGTCGTTTTCTCAGAGCCGCCTAAGTCTCTAGTCGATGAATTATTTGAACATTCGAGTTTGATTCTGGCATCGTTTGATTCAGATATTTTTTATTTGAGTTAATCAGGATGAAATGTATGGAGTTACTAAACTGGCGTTGGCCATTTAATGTGAAAACAGCCAAAGAATGGCAACAGCGAATGTCACTGGAATTAACGTCGGATTTTGAAGATAAACCTCTGGAGTTGATTGCTGGTGCTGATATCGGTTTAATTGATGGTGGCCGACAGGTCAGAGCTGCTATTTGTGTTTTTAATGTGTCTGATTTGAGTCCGGTTATTGCCAGTATTGCGATTGCTGATAATCAAATGCCATATATACCAGGATTATTGGCATTTCGGGAGGTTCCTGCATTGTGTAAGGCCTGGGAGCAGTTACCTTTGAAACCTCAGTTATTATTGGTCGATGGGCAGGGTATTGCCCATCCCAGAGGTTTTGGTAATGCGGCTCATTTAGGGTGGACGTTACAAATAGCGACGATAGGTGTGGCAAAATCCCGTTTAGTTGGTGAACACTTACCTCTGGGGGAGTCTTTTCAGGATAGACAATCCCTGATGTATAAAGGTAAATCAATCGGATGGGTACTGCGTTCTAAATTACGTTGTAATCCTCTTTATATTTCTCCTGGAAATAAAGTTTCGGTTGATCAGTCTTTGTACTGGACCCGTCATTGTTTGGATGGGTATCGATTACCTAAACCGACACGCTTTGCTGACTCATTGGCTTCTAATCGCTCTAATGCATCTCGTTTATTTGAAATATTCCCAGATACAGTTGGTGATATAGCTTCATACTAGCTTCCTTATCCCAATATCAAAGGATAAGTGGCACCATATAGATAGATTTTTCTGGTTACTTTTACTCTCAGAATGTAAGAAGCCTTTTTGAGCAGCTTAAGTTGGTCCTGACTGTTAATTTCATATGTCACAAAATCTGTGACTGTACAGTGTTTGCTATGCCTCATCTCAGTAAATAGTTACAGCGGAATGTTGATGAATCGCGGATAAAGTAGCGATGACGTATGCAAAACTAAGATTAATTATGTTTTTTATCAAAAAACTTGATGAGTGAGTTGGTTATTTTGAATTAACAGGTAATAATTGAAGTCAGGTATGTTGATGAACTTTTAGCTTCAACTGTCTATTTGTTTTGTCAGAGATCGATCATTTGTTCTATGGGATATGGCAAATCGATTTGATCCGGGAGCTGGTTTACGTGTTGATGATGGAATGAAAATATTCTTATCCATCAGTCAAAGGCGTACATGTTTTTTTAGCTTTTTCTGTCAACATGTTAACGATATGAGACTTTTCCCCTGTTGTTAAAAATTGATCCCTGTATGGACTAAAAAGCCAGTAATGTTGTCAAAATGGACCTTAGTGAGAGTAGATATTTTGTTATTGAGTTTAACTGATAGTTTTTTATTCTATTTTAGTTTAATTTTACTAGCACTTTAACCATATTCTTTTACAATTGCAGCTTTTATGATTCAGGGGTGAATGAAATGCTATCTGCTTCTTTTCTCAGACAGTTAGAACAGTTACCACGGTTATCCAGGTTATTGTTCTGTGCCTGTCTGACGCAGCGGATGATGCCTAATTTTCAGCTTTTTGCTTTATCGTCTGGATTTGCTCCTGAAAATATCCTACAAAAATACTTAGATCTGTTTTGGGAATATTTGTCGTATCGAGGGGCAAAGATCAATTTTGCCATTCAGTATGAAAATTTTGAGCAGTATATTCCTGATGTTCAAAACTTTGATATGTTTGGTGTGTATCCCGCGATTGATTGTTGTGTATCGCTTGAGTTGTTATTCAATGGCATACTTTCTGCCGATAGTGATGAAGCAGCACATGCAAGTCAGATATCGATGGGATCTATTGTTAAATTTTTGGAAATGCAATTCGCTGATTCACTCAGCGATGAGCAATTGGCTCAACAGCCATTGGTTCAGGCTGAGCTAAAGTTTCAGGAACGATGTTATCATTTGGCCTGTAATTTTGAGCAAAAACCTGTGTATATCAAAGAGGTAAAACATTTTGCGCGGAATGAAGATGTAAGTAATCTGGGGATTTGTTTGCAGGATGATGAGCCTGCTTAAGTCTGTTTAAGTGGTTAATTATGTGTGTGATATAGGACCCATAATCAACAAAACCGCATTAGATCTGACGTCTTAGATGAAAAAAATCTTTGCGAAGCGTTTTTTTTTCTCTTAAAGTGTTTTCGGCTAATCGAAAATAATCACAAAGGATTACTTATCTATGAACAAAACTGAACTGATTGACGCTATTGCAGAAAAGGCGGATCTGTCCAAAGTACAAGCCAAAGCAGCATTAGAAACCACCCTGGAATCGATCACTGAAACTCTTAAAGGTGGTGATCAGGTTCAGCTGATTGGTTTTGGTACTTTTAAAGTAAATCATCGAGCTGCCCGTACCGGTCGTAACCCGCAAACTGGTGCTGAAATCCAAATTGCAGCTGCTAATGTTCCTGCATTTGTTGCGGGTAAAGCATTAAAAGACGCGGTTAGATAATTGACTCAAGCGTAATAGTGTTAATAGTATGGGCAGGTAGTTTTCTGCCCATATTTTTGTTGAGATGATTCAGGTTTTTTATGCAGCGTGCTTTCTTATTGGTTGCCCACGGTAGCCGTCGAGATGCTTCCAATCAGGAGGTTCACGAATTGGTCGCTCAACTTAAAGAGCGCCTTAATAAACATTATGAACAGGTTGATTGTGCGTTTCTTGAGATAGTGGAACCTGATGTTATAAGTCAACTTGAAAAGCAAATTGCTCAGGGTGCAACATCGATTGCCATTTTCCCTTATTTTTTGGCAGCAGGGACGCATGTTCAAAAAGATCTACCTTTGTTAGTCGATCAGATTGCAGCGAAATATCTTCATTGTCAGTTACATCTACATGATCATTTGGGTCAGCTACCTGGGTTAGTACCACTAATTCAGAATGCTGTATGTTAAACTTTAACCCCAGCTGTGATGTATTTTTCGAGCTGAGGGCTAAGTATTGAGTAAAAGGTTGTTGGTTAGTAGTGAGCCGCCTAAAATTTATAATCTGATTCTAAATAGAAGTTATTTTCATAACGTAAATCATCTTCAGCACTATAATCAAACGAAGTACGTCTCCATCCACCAATGATGTCTACGTTCTGAAGAACACGGTAAGAGATATGTCCGCCGAAAGACAGATAGCGATCAATATGATGGAAAGAAAGAATATTTGGTGAATAGTAGGTCTCTGCTCCAATTCCAATGAGATCAGTTAGTTGATATTCTGCATGCCCACCTAATGCGATGACGGCGCCGTTTTTTCTGTGTTTAGCCATTAATGCTATCGCTTTTGCACCAAAGCCAAATGATAATTTACCACTTCGTTTAACGAATTCTCCGCCTAGCTGGCCGATTGTTCCATTATCACTTGAAAATTGTCCATTGGCATATAAATTGAAATTAGGTGCTGCCATGGCACTGGCTCCAGCGGAAATGGAATCATTGCTAAGTTGGACGTTGATGTTGTTATTGTAGTTTCCATCGTTTACTTGGACATCCGGGCTATTGTTGTATTCATCTGCGATGGCGAAATTTGATAGAGAGTATAAAGCTGTGGCCGTGAGTGTAATGGCTAAGGTTAGTTTTCTCATAATGATTTTCTCATGATTATCAATCAATTAGATTTAAATATATACCTAATGGTGTCGGTTGTTTATTCCATATTTTAAAATATTAATCCAAGTGATGTTGATTGTTAAAACAGTTTTGACAGATAAGACCTTTTGGTGAATGAATTCTTAGTGGCTTTAAGATCCCAAATGAAAATGCTCTGATGGCAGTTGAACAGCGTCTATTAGCCATCAGAGAGGGTTTCATATGAATCTTCTAATCTTCTGTTTCTATAAACTAAGAGAATCAGAATTTATAATCTGATTCCAGATAGAAGTTATTTTCATAGTGGAGACTTTTTTGAGCACTATAGCCGAAGGAAGTTCGTCTCCATCCAGCTTTTACATCTACATTATCAAGCACTGCATATGTTGCATGAGCACCATAAGATAGATAGCGATCAATATGATGGAATGAGAGAATATCAGGAGAATAATAGACCTCAGCTCCTACTCCCATGAGCTCATTCAATTGATATTCCGCATGACCACCTAAAGCGACTACACCCCCATCTTTTCGGTGTTTAGCCATCAGTGCAATTGCTTTTGCCCCGAAACCGAAAGAGAAAGCTCCATTATTTTTAACAAATTCTCCGCCGACCTGAGCCAGTGTCCCATTATCACTCGAGTATTGCCCATTCGCATATAAATTGAAATTGGGCGCAGCCATTGCACTTGCGCCTACTGCAACTGAGTCATTGTTCACTTGAACATTGAGGCTGTTGTTATAATGGCTGTCAGCAGCGAAGCCAGAGGTTGAAAACAGAGTTCCTGCGGCCAGAGTGATAGCTAAAGTTGATTTTCTCATTATACTCTTCTCACTATTATTCATTATTAAGCACCCATATATAATCCGAATAGTGCCGATATTCATTGAATTTTAAATACTTTTACCCTTGAAACAACCGACTATCCAGCGTCATCAAAAATCAAAATATGCAATGTGCAAAATACACTCAAATGAAAATATAAACAATATATGTCTATTTAACGACGGGGTATTTGAGTGTACTGAATTGTCAAATCATGACTCATGAGCACCTAGGTTTAGAATAAAAAGCTTATACTGACGTAAATCATCTCAATTTTCGTACTTCTTCTGTAAGAAGATCGCCATAGTAACATTGAATTAAACAGATAATAGGACTCTGTTTTGAATTCATTGAAAATGTATTATCCACATTAGATTTGATTTTTATCCTTTGGCAAAGTAAAGACAATGTTTTTGAAAAAAACGATGTCAATTATCCCAATAGTTAAATGTTATGTTGAGATGAATTGATAAGATGAAAGTTCAATATCGTTAAATCAATTGACCTAAACATGATCTAATCATGGTCGAAGAGGTGAATGAATTCAACTTGTAAGAAATTATAATCATAAAATATCTATTCAGAAGGAAATTTTTCAATTAAACATCATATCAAAGTTTGAGCAGGATGATTAATCTACAGAACTGGTTCTATGAGCTTTAAAATATGATTTGAGGGGTATTAAAATTAGCGTGAGAAAAATGAATAATGTGATTTTGTATCGGATTATATTATTGTTTATGCATACCGGTGAAAGTAGTTTATTTGGCATATGCTTAACTTTGGGTAAAATGGTCTGTAGCTGCAAAACATTGTCCTTACAGCATCTGAATCCTATTTAATCTGAATAAATGCTTCCATCAACGTCAACTCAACATGTTCTTGAGCCAAAGAGTTCGACCGTGCGATCTAAACAACGCTGATGGGCTGAACAGCTAATTAAGTGATCATTTACCATTCCAACAGCTTGCATAAAGGCATAACAAATTGTCTCACCGACAAATTTAAATCCATTCTTTTTTAAAGATTTGGCCATATTCTGTGCTTCTTTGCTGGTGGTTGGTGCTTCGGCTTGACTGGATAATCTGTGATTAATGGGATAGTGATCGACAAATGCCCATAGATAGTCACTGAAATTAATGCCTTGTTGTTCTAGAGCTAAGTAAGCTTTTGCGTTCTGGATGATTGCATTGATCTTTAGTCGGTTACGGATAATGCCGGGTTCCTGTAACAGAGATTCAATTATCGATTCGTCAAAAAGAGCTAATTTGTGGGGATCAAATTGAGCAAATAAGCGTTCATACTCAGATTGTTTTCGTAAGATAATGAGCCATGATAGGCCTGCTTGTTGGCCATCTAAACATAGCTTCGCAAATAATTCCTGACAGTCGAGAACAGGCATTCCCCAGCAATGATCATGGTAGTTAATATACTGTGGATCTGAACCAGGCCAAGAGCAATCTGTCATAGTGATACCCTGTTTGATAAAAATCAGATAGTGCGAATCTATTTTGTCATCAAAATAGATTTTTACAACAGTAGAGTCGATGTCCGTTTGGGGGGGAATTATTCTGTACTTTATATATTTTAGATTTGCCTTCAGTTCGGATAAACAATACAGAATCGAGTGGATTATCTAACTGAGTTATTAATATTTGAACCGGGAAAGTTAACATAATGAATGACCAGCTGATTTTAGATTTTCACAATGGTACGATCGTCTTATGTCATGTGGGTTTTAGGGGGATTGCTGTGCAATCGTATCATCATGTGATCAATCAGCAGATCCTTGTTGTTTCAGGTCGTAGTTTCCTTATATGTGATTGATTTCGGATTTAATGGGGATCAGAGGAGCATTTTACTTTGGTTATGATTAAGTAGACGATGAATATGATACTTATTTTTAAAGTGACTTTGCACTATAAAGGATTTGACGACCCACTTTATTGGGGAACATGTTGATTTACAGTAAGGAGCTAGTTTTTTGATGAGACAGAGATTATCAATCGGATATGATGGTTTCTTTAAAAATAGAGCTGGTATGCGTCATTGAAGTTATCAAATAAATTTATTCTCTTTATTGTTATCTGCGTTGTTACGGCTGTTGGACTTGTCGGGGCTGGTGGCGCATTGACGTTTCGTAAATTGGGTTATGATCAGCAAGCCTACAAGATGTCAGCGATTACCCAGTTGTTGGATAGTCAATTGGATGTTCAGCCTGATACGCCTTCTTTTGCTCAGTGGTTGCCAAACTGGTTAAGGGCTCATCAGATCATTCGAATGGATGTGAGTAATAAAGGCGGTACAGTATATACATTCAGGGAAATTCGATTTCATGGAAAACTGTCAGATTTAATTCAATATCACTATCAATTGAAGTCACATCCCCATTTCCATATTACATTATGGGTCGAACCTCCCTTTAAAGGGTTGAGTTATACCCCAGATGCGATGAGTTATATTCTTCTGGGTCTTCTGACGGTTGCCATTGGTTTATGGGTTAGTATTCAATGGCTCAGAAGTGCTTTTTTAGGTGCAGAACGTTTGGAGTTAAGAGGGCGTCGAATTTTAGGTGGGCATCTGGAGGGGGCGTTAAAACCGTATTCAGGGGAGTGGCCAAGAAGTGCCAGTCGGGCGATTACTGAGGTGTTATTACAACTTGAAGATGCTCGTCAAGACAGGGCTCGTTTTGATCGAATGATTCGGGAAAATGCTTTCGTAGATGAGCTGACAGGGCTAGCTAATCTTACCCATTTTAGTAATCGGTTAGAAGCCGAAATGTATGATGTTGATGCAAATATTGGTGCAGTATTATTGATTCAATTCAAGAATATTGATGATGTTAATTACCTTTATTCATTTGATGCTGGTGATCTACTTCTGCAGCAAGGTGCCCATTTATTAAACAATTATGTCAAGAAAAATGTCGATGCTGTTGTTGGAAGGGTTGATGGGGATCGCTTCGCTATATTGGTGCCACAGATTACGATGGCCCAAGCGGAAGACCTGGCTTGTTCGCTTCTTAAACAGTTCGAACGTTTGCCGTTACCCGATGGTATTGACCATGAAGATTCTTATGTGATAGGTGTGGCGGGGTATCAATTTGGTGATATTCCACAAGATGTTATGCAACAGGCTGATGATGCATTAAGAATTGCCCTCAAACAAGGATGCAATGGTTGGTACTTAGATGAGCGAGAGCTTAAAGCCGATTATATCGGTCAGGGGTCAGTTCGTTGGAGAAGTATGCTTGAAAAAGCCTTACAGGAAGAACTGATCTATTATTTTGAACAGCCTATTGTAGCCAGTCAGCGCCAACCTTATGCTATTGAATTACTCGCAAGAATTAAAGATGGTCGACAATGGTTGACGGCAGGGATTTTTTGGCCCTGGGTTGAACGGTGCGGTTTGGTGGAACAGTTTGACCGGTTAGTTATTGATGCTGCATTGGAGCGGCTAAAAAGTAGCTCATTGTCGGTAAGTATCAATCTAGATGTGAATACACTACAAGACAAAGCGATTATTCGTCGGCTAGTTTATTGGGCAATGGAGACAAATCCCAGGCAGCAAGGGCGATTAATTATTGAACTTCAAGAGCAACAAGTCGCTTTTTTAGGGCGTAAACAGCAGGCTAGAATTAATGCATTGCGTGACAAAGGGATTCGGATCGCAATTGATAGGGCCGGACAGAGTGTATTAAGTACTCAATACATTAATGATCTTAAACCTGCGTATATTAAATTACATCCAAGCCTGGTTCGGGAGCTATCGAAACGTCAAGTCAACCGATTAGCTATTAGTAGCCTGTTAGCGAGTGCCAATGGAAAAGCACAAGTTGTAGCTGTTGGTGTGGAAACCGCTCAGGATTGGCGCGTGTTACAGCGACTAGGGGTTAGTGCGGGTCAGGGATTATGGTTTGCGCCTCCAACACAACATTCTATTGAGAGTTAATGTTGGCCTGACATAGAAAAGTTTATTCTGATTTTTAGATAGGTTGGTGTTTAGTCTTTAATTTCATGCTGTGTTTTGCGTAATTTTTATAAAAATTGTTTGGATGGAACGAATGAGTGTCTTCATGGTCGAACTTTTGTAGTGAGTGATTCTTTCGAGCTTTTCAGTGTGTTTTTTAATGAGCCTGATATGAAGAAACATATTACATATGTAATCATTTAAGGATAATTGCCTGTGATGACAAAACTGCAATTTTATTGGGATAAAGGTAATTTTTAGAGAATAGTGTCTTATACTGCATAGGATGTTAATCCATTCATTTTGGATTGTTGATTTTTCATGGCCGGTCTGTCATATGGCTTGTTGAAGCAGCGTTTATTGTGAGATATTCTGCTGAATTATGGATCATAAGACTTAGACTTCAGCTGTATATATGGACTATTAGCGTATTTTACATTGAAAATTCCATACTCAGAGAAAGGTAGACATGTGTATGTTGGAATGTTCAATTTGAATTTTATGAATTAGTTAATTCAATAGTGTTAATTATTAATGGTATAGTAGTGCTCACAATCGGTGATGGGTGGGCTTGTTTGCGTAATAAAATGATGGCACTTATTCCTAGTTTGGTTCACTTTATGTATATTCATGTAAGTGATCACTCAGAGTTCCATTACGGTGCTTGCTCTCTTAGATGAGCGTTGGTAAAGTTAAGCTCATTCGGAACATCCATCCCAACATTTTCAGGATTTTAGCTAGCGATGTTTAAAAAGCTCAGAGGCATATTTTCTAATGATCTATCAATTGATCTGGGAACTGCCAACACTCTTATTTATGTGAAAGATCAAGGTATAGTACTAAATGAACCTTCAGTCGTAGCCATTCGTCAGGAACGGGCAGGTAGCCCGAAGAGTGTTGCTGCAGTCGGTCATGCAGCCAAACAGATGTTGGGTCGAACACCTGGCAATATTTCAGCAATCAGACCTATGAAAGATGGGGTTATTGCTGATTTTTATGTTACAGAGAAAATGCTCCAATATTTTATCAAACAGGTTCATGAAAATAATTTTTTACGGCCTAGTCCCCGGGTTTTGGTTTGCGTTCCTTGCGGTTCAACTCAGGTTGAACGGCGGGCGATTCGAGAATCAGCATTGGGTGCAGGGGCTCGTGAAGTTTATCTAATTGATGAACCAATGGCCGCTGCTATTGGTGCTGGTTTGCCGGTTTCTGAGGCAACTGGTTCAATGGTTGTCGATATTGGTGGTGGTACGACAGAAGTTGCTATTATTTCCTTAAATGGTGTTGTCTATTCGTCGTCAGTTCGTATCGGTGGTGATAAATTTGATGATGCAATCATTAATTATGTCCGCCGTAATTACGGAAGTTTGATCGGTGAAGCAACTGCCGAGAGAATTAAGCATGTTATCGGTTCTGCTTATCCTGGCGATGAAGTGAAAGAAATTGAAGTTCGGGGGCGTAATCTGGCTGAAGGTGTGCCAAGAAGTTTTACTTTGAACTCAAATGAGATTTTAGAAGCTCTACAAGAACCATTATCTGGAATCGTGAGTGCAGTTATGGTTGCGCTGGAACAGTCACCTCCAGAGTTGGCTTCTGATATATCAGAACGAGGTATGGTTTTAACCGGTGGGGGCGCATTAGTGCGCGATTTAGATCGGTTGTTAATGGAAGAAACTGGTATTCCGGTTGTGATTGCCGATGATCCTTTGACATGTGTTGCCAGAGGTGGTGGTAAAGCGTTGGAAATGATCGATATGCATGGTGGTGATTTGTTCCAGTATGAATAATATTAGGCTTCAAAAGAGAAGGGTTATTTCTTTATGAAGCCTATATTTAAAAAAAGGCCATCGTTGCAATTACGGCTGTTACTAGCATTAATTGCCTCGGTGGCTTTGATTTATGCTGATACACGATATGATCGTTTTGATCAGGTTCGCGCGTATCTGGCTTCTTTGGTTTCGCCTTTACAATATGTTGTGAATATGCCTAGGGACGTTTTAGATAATGTCTCTGAGCAATTTATCCCGGCCAGCAAATTGCGTGAAGAAAATCATTTCTTGAGGCAACGGTTACGGTTGCAGCATGCTCAATTACTGATTATGGAAAATTTACGTAAAGAAAATAATCAGTTACGGGCATTGTTAGATTCACCATCTCGTCACATTGGTCGTCGAATGGTTGCTGAAATTATGTCTGTCGATTCAGATCCTTTCTCGCAGCAGGTGTTGATTAATAAAGGGAGTCAGGATGGTGTCTATGAAGGTCAACCGGTCATCAATGATTCTGGTATTGTTGGATTGGTTTTACATGTAGCCAGAACAACGAGTCGTGTTTTATTGATTAGCGATAGCAGTTCGGCAGTACCTGTTAGGGTGATGCGTAACGATATTCGGGTCATTGTTGAAGGGAATGGTCCGAACAGTCCATTATCGATCCCTAATGTTCCCCGTAGTACCGATATTAAAGTGGGTGATCTACTTGTCACTTCTGGCTTGGGAGGTCGCTTCCCTGAAGGTTATCCTGTTGCGGTTGTGACCCGCTTTGATTATCAGGAAGGTAAACCTTTCGCAAATATTGAGGCGAGGCCAGTTGCGCATCTTGCACGATTACGTTACTTGCTGTTGTTATGGCCAAATAAGACCACATCATCGACTGGTAGCCATTCATCTTTGGAAGTGAATGATGAGAAATGAGATTGCCGGTCTGTTAACAATTATTGTTACGTTTATTTGTGCATTGGTATTGCAAATTATTCCTTTGCCCGCACAGTTTGATGTTTTTCGTCCTGATTGGGTGCTTGCGTGCCTGGTTTACTGGTGTATCGCTTTGCCATTTCGCGTCAATATCGTGAGTGCCTTTGTCGTTGGTTTATTGTTGGATCTTTTACTGGGGTCGATACTTGGTGTGCGTTCATTAACCCTTTCATTGGTTGCCTATGTTGCTGTAATTAATTATACGCGGATGCGAAACCTATCTTTATGGCAACAGGCTATAGGGATTGGTTTATTGACATTACTGAGTAAAGTGATCGTTTTTTGGATCGAGTATGTATTAAATGGTGTGCATCTGCCGCATGGGTATTTCTATTCAGTGGTTACGACGATGATTATTTGGCCATGGGTTTATTTATTTCTGCGTAAGTTGCGTCGACGTTTCCGATTGGAGTAGCTGTATGGATTTTTATTTGGCCTCTACTTCAGAGCGTCGTGTTCAGTTGCTTGGGTTACTGGATTACCAGTTTCGTCGAATAGATGGAACCATCGATGAACGTATTTTTGATGGTGAAATGGTTCATGATTACGTGTTACGCATGGCTTTAAATAAAGCTAGGTGTGGGTTAGAAAAGGTATCATCGGGTCATCCTGTACTAGGGGCTGATACGGTAATAAGTTGTGATGGTGGGATTTTAGGCAAGCCTCAGGATCAACATCAGAGTTTACAGATGCTGCGTCGTTTAAGTGATCGAACTCATCAGGTTTTGACCGCTGTGGCTGTTGTGACGAATACCCGGGAACAACATTGTATTGTGACGACTGATGTTACAATGAGAGCAATAAGTGATGATGAAATGATTCGTTATTGGCATAGTGGCGAGCCTGTCGATAAGGCTGGCAGTTATGCAATTCAGGGAATTGGTGGTAAGTTTATTGCATCAATTCATGGAAGTTATAGTGCAGTCGTTGGTCTGCCTTTAGTTGAAAGTGAATACTTACTGAAAAAATTTGTACCAGATTGCCCTGAATCTAAAAACTGAGGAATAGCCCATGCCGGCTGAATTATTGATCAATGTAACCCCAACAGAAACACGAGTCGCACTGGTAGAAACCGGTATTTTGCAGGAAGTGCATATCGAGCGGGAAACAAAACGGGGAATTGTCGGCAATATTTACAAAGGTAGAGTGAGCCGGGTTTTACCTGGAATGCAAGCTGCCTTTGTTGATATAGGTTTAGATAAAGCTGCTTTTCTCCATGCTTCTGATATTGTTCCGCATACAGAGTGTGTTGATGTTCAGGAACAGGCCCATTTTCAGGTTGGTGATATTTCGGCTTTAGTCCGTCAGGGCCAGGATATTATGGTTCAGGTTGTAAAGGATCCGCTTGGTACAAAAGGGGCTCGGTTAACAACGGATATTACGTTACCATCACGTTATCTGGTTTTGATGCCAGGAAGTTCTCATGTCGGTGTATCGCAACGAATAGAAAGTGATGAAGCCCGGGAACGTTTAAAAGAACTGGCTGGTGAGTATGTTGATGCGCTGGGAGGCTTCATTGTTCGGACAGCAGCAGAAGTGGTTGGTGAACATGAATTATGTCAGGATGCTGAATTTTTAAAACGTCTCTGGCGCAAGGTCCTTCAACGCAAGGAAAAATATCAAAGCTGTAAAATGCTTTATGAAGACCTTTCTCTGGCGCTTAGAACGGTTCGTGATTTTGTCGGGACGCGCCTCGATAGAATTCGTGTTGATTCTCGTTCAACATTTGATGAATTATTGATTTTTTGTCAGGAGTTTGTCCCTGAATTTGCATCTATACTGGAATATTACTCGGCAGACCGGCCTATATTTGACCTCTATGATGTTGAAAATGAGATTCAGCGAGCTTTGCAACGCCGTGTTGATCTTAAATCGGGCGGATACCTGATTATTGATCAAACTGAGGCCATGACGACGATTGATATTAATACCGGGGCTTTCGTTGGACATCGAAACCTTGAAGAAACCATCTTTAATACAAATATTGAAGCAACCCGGGCTATTGCCCGACAGTTACGATTACGAAATTTAGGTGGGATTATCATTATCGATTTTATCGATATGTTGCACGATGAACATCGTCAGCGTGTTCTACAAAGTCTGGAACAGGCATTGTCTGGGGATCGGGCTAAAACCAGTATCAACGGTTTTTCTCAGCTGGGTCTGGTTGAGATGACCCGGAAAAGGACGCGGGAAAGCCTTGAACATGTGCTTTGTGGTACTTGTCCAACTTGTTTAGGACGAGGAACAGTCAAAACAATTGAAACTGTTTGTTTTGAGATCTTACGAGAAGTTTTGCGAGTGAACCGGGCCTATGATGCGGATCATTTTATTGTCTATGCTTCACAGGCGGTCTCTGAAATGCTCACTGGTGATGAATCACACAGTTTGGCTGAGTTGGAGGTCTTCATGGGAAAATCGGTTCGGGTCCAGATTGAAATGATGTACAACCAAGAACAATTTGATGTCGTATTAATGTAACAACTTATGCTAATTCTGTTACGTCGTTTCGTCCATCGCTGCTGGCTGGCATTTGCAGTGATTATTATAACTGCTGCTATTGCACTGAGTGCTTTACGGTGGGGGTTTGCTTATGCCAATGAATATCGTAATCAGATTGTTCAGTGGTTAATTGGTGATTCGACCAGCTCGTTACAGATTGGCTATTTAAGTGCTCGTCTGGATCATTATCGCCCCGTGTTGGTTTTAAGGCATGTGCTTTTTCGCCCAGATAAATCAAATCCTTATCAGCTTTATAGTCGTTCTGTATTGATCAATTTTGATCTACTTAATTCATTGAAACAAAGAAGAATTACCTTTAGGGAGATTCGCCTGAGAGGTTTTGATTTGACTGTCCCTTCAATGAATGGGTTATCAGAGAATGAAAATGATCAGAAGGTTTCACGTGTCTTCGCTAATATTTTTTTAAAGCGAATGGATAATTTTCAAATCTCCGATGGAGCTGTTCATTTTTATTCGCCTCACCAGCCAATGCATTCAATTTATATTAAATCGATGCGCTGGCAAAATACTCAAAAACTTCATCAGGGCGAGGGGGAGGCATCCCTTTTTAAATTACGTCATCGAACTAGCCTAGTGCATTTTGTCGTCAAGTTAAACAGTCGGAATCAAAAGGCGGATCTGTTAGATCTGCCTGGTGTTTTTTATGCATCTGGTCAGCATATTCAACTGTCAAAGGTCGGCGAGCTTTTTCAGTCGACTGCACTTAAAAAATTAAATACTAACCTTAATTTCAAACTATGGGGGCAATTTGGTGGTCGTAAACCCTCGCTTTGGCAATTGCAATGGCAGCCAAGTACTATTCGTTGGCAAAATAAACATGGAAAAACTCATCGTCTGGTGATCAAAAAAGGTTATTTTTATTTGCGTGGCCATTCTGATTATCTTCAACTTGATAGTGATCAGCTTGATTTATCAACAGACGGAAAATCATGGGGTCATCTGAATCTTCAAGGCGTGATTCAATCAGATCAAAGCCAATTTTACCTAAATCATCTGCCTCTACCTCTTATCACTCCCGCACTTGAATTGTTTCCAGAAATATCCAGTTATCCGATTCAATTGACATCCGGAATGTTAAATGATGTTCGCGTTCGCTATCAGATGGACCAACAGAAGTGGGATTATCGGGCAAATCTAGCCAATGTGGGCGTAACGACAGAAGGGAATTTTACTGGGGTTAGTCAATTATCAGGCCATATATGGGGAAATGCTCATCAACTTTATTACCAGCTTCAGGTCAATAAAGGTGCACTACGTTTTGACCGGTTGTTTGAGAAAGACTGGCCGGTTGATTTGTTAAAGACTAAAGGGCATGTCGACTGGAATTCAAATGCTGTGTCAGTCACGGTTAATCAATTCGATATGAAAGGACCACTTGCACAAATACATCTTCGGGGACGATTTGACTGGAGAAAAAATGCTTCACCATGGTTAAGTTTATATGCTCAGATGAATTTACCAAAAGCACAAGATGCAAGGCGTTTTTACCCATTACCTATCATGCCAAAAAATGTTTCCCGTTATCTGAACCAGTCTATTAAAGGGGGCTCAGTCAACAATGCGCAACTACTTTGGTATGGTTCGCTTGATCAATTTCCTTATCACCATCCAACGGGGATTTTTCAGGCGCTTGTTCCTCTGAAAGACTCCCAATTTAAATTTCAGCCAAACTGGCCACCTCTGAAAAAAATGCGTGTAGATTTATTGTTTCAAAATGAATCTTTGCATATGGAGAGTCAAAGTGCAGCACTTGGGAAGGTGCATATTGAACATGTCAATGCTGCCATTGAACATCTAAATACAAATGGTATTTTGACAATACAGGCGAAAATAAAAAATCAAAATCCTGGTTATATTAATCAGTATCTGCAGCAATCGCCATTGCCAGGTTTGGTCAATACGATGCGTGCTCTTCCTATGACAAAAGGTCGGGTTGATGGGCGGATTTATTTGAAGATCCCTCTGGATGGGAAAAATGTATTAGCGACGGGGCAGGCTAAGTTTTCTAATACGTCTCTTAGAGTGAAAGATTTAGGGTTGGGTCTGACAAAATTAAACGGTGTCCTTAATTTTAATAATGCTCAATTAAGAGGCCATGGGTTTAAAGCTTTTTGGAGAGGTCAGCCTATCTTAATTGACCTTCATGGTGATGAAAATCCTGATAATTATCAGTTAGGTATTGGGTTACAAGGGAATTGGGATGTTAAGAAATTACAGCGTCGATTGGATAATCCGTTATGGCTGAGTTCGTTTGGGGGGCAGATGAACTGGCGAGGGAAGGTGAATGTCGCGTTTAAATCCAAAGGCCTTCAATATAATGCAAAATTTGATTCTAATTTAGCTCAGCTTCAGTCTAAATTACCGGCTCCTTTATTTAAATCTACAAGTCAGAGTTGGCCCAGTCATTTATATGTCAGCGGAAATAATTATCGTGGACAAGGGAGGATTGCTATTGGCGAAAAGCTCTATAGCCGGTTACGTTACACAAGTCGTTCTGGGATTAAATTAACAGCACTTCGTGTCAACGTTGGCAACCGACAGACTCTACCAGGCTTGTCTCAGCTTTTACCTGCATCAGGAACAAGTATTGATGTGGATATACAAAAAGCATCGTTTGCGCCATGGTTGTATCATTTTGGAAATGTGGCTGATGATCCTCAAAATAGTACTTCGCTGATTCCACCATTAAAAATGGCCAGGATCCATGTGCAGCAATTAAACTTTTTCGATCAGCCGATTGATCAATTTCAATTGACCAATCCAAAAGGTACATTTTTGTGGTATGTAAGTAGTCATCGATTGGAGGGTGATTTTACGCTTCCATCTCATCCTGACCTGCGTCATCCATTGAAAATTAACTTGACAAAAGTTGAATTGCCAAAACTTAATTTGAAATTAGTGAAGCAATTGATGGCAAAACAAAAAGATCAGCTGCTTGCTTCGAAAAAACAAATGAAGCTTTATCCTTTATCGGTTGTATGTCAAAAATGTACTCTGGGGCGTTTTAAATTAGGGAAAGTGTCATTGTGGTTGCCTTTTGCAAATCATTCGATGCATGATGGATATTTCAATCAACAAAGTGTTGGTAAGGCAGAGCTGAATGCTAAATTAAACTGGTTGCCATCTCCTAGAGGAATGATATCGAAAGTTACAGGGGATTTTAAAACAAAGGATACGGGTAAATTTTTGCAGGCTATGGGTGTTGATAAAGCTTTGGAACAGACACCGATTAAAGGGCAATTTTCTTTTCAGTGGAAAGGGTTACCATTTCAGCTCGATACGCATACACTCAATGGTGAGGTTCAGTGGAAAGCTGGTGAAGGCGTTTTAACACAAGTGAGCGATCAGGGAACCCGATTACTAACGCTTGCAAGTCTTGATTCGATCCGGAGAAGATTACAACTTGATTTCCGGGATATATTTGATAAAGGGTTGTATTTTAATTCAGCTCGAGCAAAAAGCACCATCACAGATGGTGTGATGACCAATAAGGACTTTTTTATGAATGCTGTATCAGGGGTGATTCATGGGAAAGGCCAGCTTAATTTGAATACCGGGAAAATCGATTATCGCTTAAGTTTTTCTCCCAAAGTGACATCAAGCTTACCGGTACTGGCTGCATTTGCAGTGACACCTATTACCGGAGTTGCAGTTCTGGCAATATCGAAATTGCTTGAACCCGTTATAGATGTGATTACTCAGGTTGATTTTCAAATTACTGGGGATATTGAACATCCTAAATTGGTTGAAGTGAAACGGGAACACAAAAAAATTAAAGTTCCGAGTAAGCTTCGCGGGAATAAATAGACATGGCAGATACGCAGTTATCCTGGCGTTTGGGTGCTTTACAGATGTGTAGTGGTACCGACGTCGAGGAAAATCAGTATCAAGTTGAACAAATTTTAAAGGATTTACCTCCTCATCCGGGGGATTTGGTACTGCTTCCTGAAAATTTTGCGCAATTTGGAATAACGGATAACTACCGTGCCGTTGCTGAGCAGCCCGGTGATGGGCCGATTCAAAACTGGCTGAGTTGTTTGGCAAAAAATTATCAGATAACTTTGATTGCAGGAAGTCTGCCAACTCGGGTAACGGGGAAAAAACGGTGTCGTAATACCAGTTTAGTTTTCGATCCAGATGGGCGCTGTATTTCGCATTATCATAAGCTTCATCTCTTTGATGTTGATATTGCTGATTCTGTTGGACAGTATCGGGAGTCAGATCAGTTTATTTCTGGAGAGCAGCCAAAGTGGTTTAAGCATCAGCAGGTAGGTGTTGGGTTATCAATCTGTTTTGATCTTCGATTTAGTTACCTTTATCACTGGCTTCGTCAACAAGGATGCATGGTTTTGCTGGTTCCGGCAGCTTTCACAGAGCAAACTGGACGGGCTCATTGGATGACGTTATTGAAAGCTCGGGCGATAGAGCAGCAATGTTATGTTGTTGCCGCAGCTCAAGTTGGCGATCATGGCGGAGGACGACAGACCTGGGGTCATTCCTGTATCATCGACCCATGGGGGCATGTGATGGCTGAATTAGGTAAGCAGATAGGGATCTGTTATGGTAAATTTGAAGTCAATTCGGTTCTGGCATTACGTAAGCGAATGCTTTTACAGCCTCACCCTCATCTGGATATCCGCTGGAGTAAATAAATAAGATGTTATTTGAACAAGTCAATCAATCATTGCTCACTTCCGCAGGCTTAGATAAGAGTGCTCTGGAACGGGCTTTAACTGTGTTAAGTGGGCCAGATATTGATCAAGCCGATCTTTATTTTCAACATAGTCGTCATGAGTCCTGGGTTCTTGAAGATGGCATTGTCAAAGATGGAAGTTTTAATATCGAGCAGGGTGTTGGTGTTCGTTCTGTTGCTGGTGAAAAAACCGGATTTGCATATTCTGACGACATCAATTTAGAAGCGCTGATGAGTGCCTGTCAGGCTGCCAGAGGGATTAGTCGTTGTCAGGGGGAAGGCTCAATTAAGGTTGCCTCGGCGATGCCACAAGTCACTTCAGCATTATATAGTTCGGATAACCCCATCCAGAGTCTGGATAAACTGCAAAAAATTGCACTTTTGGAAAGAGCCGACAGGTTTGCGCGTAGTCTTGATCCGGCAATTACTCAGGTGATTGTTAGTTTAAGCGGTGTTTATGAAGAAGTGTTGGTTGCCGGGCTTGATGGTACTCTAGCGGCCGATATTCGACCATTGGTCCGTTTTAACTGTAATGTGTTGGCTGAACGTGATGGACGGAGGGAGAGAGGCAATGCCGGTGGCGGCGGTCGTTTTGATTATGCTTTCTTTTTAGAGGACGTTGATGGTGAAGAACGTGCCATGGGATTTGTTCGTGAAGCTGTTCGTCAGGCATTAGTTAATTTAGAAGCGGTGGATGCTCCGGCAGGGCTGATGCCTGTTGTTTTGGGCTCAGGGTGGCCAGGGGTTCTATTGCATGAGGCTGTTGGCCATGGTTTAGAGGGGGATTTTAACCGCAAAGGTTCCTCTGCTTTTAGTGGTAGAGTCGGACAAAAAGTTGCATCATCATTATGTACTATTGTTGATGATGGAACGATAGAAAACCGGCGTGGTTCAGTTTCAATCGATGATGAAGGTACTCCGGGTCAATATAATGTGCTTATTGAAAATGGTGTCCTGCGTGGCTACATGCAAGATAAATTAAATGCCCGTTTGATGGGGCAAAATTCAACGGGAAACGGACGGCGGGAATCCTATGCCAATGTTCCGATGCCTCGAATGACTAATACCTACATGTTAGCTGGTGAGTCTGATCCTGAAGAAATTATTTCATCGGTTAAAAAAGGGATTTATGCTCCGAATTTTGGTGGCGGGCAAGTTGACATTACATCAGGGAAGTTTGTCTTTTCAGCCTCTGAAGCTTATTTGATTGAAGATGGTAAAATAGGTGCACCTATCAAAGGTGCTACATTAATCGGTAATGGTCCTGAGGCTATGTCGAAAGTGTCAATGGTTGGGAATGACCTCAAGTTAGATGCAGGTGTCGGCGTATGTGGAAAAGATGGACAAAGTGTTCCGGTGGGGGTTGGCCAGCCTACACTTAAGTTAAATGAACTAACTGTTGGTGGAACAGCTTAACGTACCCTAACGTAGAATAATGCAATCTTTTTAAGGAAGGATTTAAGCTCATATTAAGCTTAAATCCCCATATCGAAAATGGTGTTGAAACAATATGGGGTAATTGTGATTATAGCTTGATTACTCAGGCATTATTTCACGTAAATAGCGGAATAATTCACGGGATGATTTGGGTGGCTTGTTCGCTGCTTTTTCTCGCTTTGCCTGGCGTATGAGTTGCCTTAATTTTTGACGTTCCAATGAAGGGTTATCATTTAACAGCTCATTGATACAGCTATCGGAGTCTTGATTGTCGATGAGTTCATCACGAAGCGTTTCTAACTTGTGCAATCGTTGATTATCGTAAAGATGACGATTTTGGATCTTTTCCATCGCATGTTCGATAGCATCCAGATCTTCGCCTCGCATCAGCTTCCCAATATAATTCATGTGCCGCCTGAGCGCTTCTCGTTTATTGGCGATACGTTTTGCCAATGCGATTGCTTCAAGCATTGCATCACTAAGCGGAATCTGTTCTAAAAGAGCCGGTTTTAAGTTGCAGATCTGTTGGCCTAATTTTTTAAGTTCCTGAGCTTCTCGTTTTAACTGGCTTTTGCTGATCCAATCGTCATCATCTTGCCAGTCATCGGGCTGGTCGTTCATAGTCATTCATTCGTTACATATATTGGATGATAGTTTACCAGTTATTAAATCGAACTGCTGGTGTTCGTGGTCGATTTTAGTTTTTAAGCTGTGCGATTGAGTGAAATTACTCTTAAGTAATCTTTAAATTCTATAGATTTGATTTAGCTTTTTGTTGGTAGCGATAAAATTCTTGTAACGTTGGTTGGCTATCACCATAAATTGAACGAGTCAAAACCAGAAATAACTCAGCTGTTGCAATTGCGTCAAATAGTGCATTATGAGCTTGATAATCTGGTAACTGATAACGGCGTCTGATGCTGCTAAGCCGAACGTCTTGATTATGCGGAACACATCCATTTTCTATCCGGGCCTTTTCTATTTTCAGAGTGTCAAGCCATTTGAGAGGTAATTTTTTCAGCCCCCATAACTGATGGGTATAGTGAGCCAAAAATTGTTGTTCCATCCAGCATCCATGCGCGATAGGAACACAGATTTTGAGCTCTTCGAAAAATATTTCAAGAACCTCTTTAAGCGGTTTCCTTTCGGTCAGCATCTGCGGCACAATGTGGTTAATCACGGCACTGTTTGCTGAAACCTTTAGAGCATCACTGATGTAATAATGCTGTGCTTTTGCAAGGTTAATCCGCCCATGATTAATGGGTACAAAACCAATACTCAGTAATGCATTGGTTGTGGGATTAAAACCACTGGTTTCAATATCGATGACTAAATAGTTAAGTTCAGGCAAGTGACGTGTTTGTTCGGGTTCTTGTGCGTCTAACCAGTCCCCTAATCCCTGTGTTGATCTTAATTGCGGATTCTGTTTGGCAATTTGAGATTTATTCGCAGCCAGGAATGGTTCAATAAGATGGCTTAAATAATGTCCCATTAGTGTCGTCCAAAATAGAGTTTTGCGAAGTTTTGAGTATCAGAGATAATTTTGAATGCTTCCTTAAGGTGTTTTCCCTTAAAGCTGCTGAATCGTTCCGGGGCAATATGATTATTCGGTTCATCTCCATTTTTTAATGCTTTAAGCTGGTGATCCAACCGGACCTGCATCAAAAACTGATAAGCGCCAATGATATTCAGATAAGTTTCTTCTTTGAGAACATTGGCTTCAAATGCGGCTTTAAATCGGTCCTCTGTCTCCATTGCTTCACTGCCGACGGAAAGACTATAGATTCGTGCTAAATCGACGATTAAATTTAATGCATATTTTTTGACATTGAGCTCTTTCGTGTTTTCCCCTGTCTTTTCTAATACGAAATTTTTAAAAATTCCAAGAGGAGGATTGTTCAAAATAGCCGATTCAGTTAGTGAACTTAAAAATTGATGATTAGCCTGAATCTGTTGATACAGATAGCTTTGCAACTGCTCAGATAACGATGGGTCACCATATAACGTACGGACTTCTAAAAATACGGTGATATGTAAAAGTTGATCATACTCTGGATAACCAACCCATTTATGATAATACTGCTTCCAGGTTTCTAAAGGTTGACACCATTTGGGGTTGGCTGCCATATAGTGACCAGAGCAAAGTGAATAACCGCATTTTGCCAGTCCGGTGCAAACAAACATGGCTAAATGGCTCAGATAAGCTCGCTCAGGGTCTTTTAATGTGTCGCCGGGAACTACAATTGCGCTATCTTGATCCGAGAGTAGATGAACTTCCTGGCGGGCATGAGAACCTGCAACTACCCAACTGAACGGGCATGGAGGTTCCCCGAGATTTTCAAAAGCCAGATATCGATTAACCGCCGGGTATAGGCATCCATAATGAGCGTCATAACATGGCTGGTGGCTTTTGCACTGACTCTCCCATCAATGAGTGCTTCAAATATGGCTTGTTTTTCGACAGATAACCTTGCCAGCTCATCGACAGTTTCTGCATATTTGATTTTTTCAATGAGAAATAAAGCCTGTATGCGGTGATGTTGAACCAGGTGTGATGTGGTTAATAAACCATAAACTTTCCCATGTCGTGATACGGGGAGGCTTCGGACATTGTATTGCATCATCAATGCAGCAGCATGCATGATCAGTTCATTTCCATCAATGATCAATGGGTGAGGTGTCATCACCTGAGAGACGGGTAAGTCGTAATCTAAACGGGCTGCAACAACCCGGCGGGTAATATCCCGGTCGGTAATAATGCCCACAACGGAGCTGTTTTGCATGACGATGGCAACCGGGCTTCGGGTGACAGAACTCATTTGATAGGCGACATCACTGATGCTGGACTTAGCATTAACAATGACAACTTTATTATTGGCCAGTTCATGAACTTTACGGATAAATAGTGCTTTATCGTTTGACCAGTTAACATGTAGCGCAGACTGGAGTCGGACAATTGCATGGGCATCGAAATTAGCTTGATATTGTGGGTAATTAGATAGTGCTTGTTGCAGACCACTGCGTGGAACAAGATAAAGCAGAGCATCTTCAAGTACCGTTGTCCGATATTGCTCACCCTGATGTTGGCTTTGAAAAAAAGTGAATCCGAACTGATCTTCCGGCCCAAGGCGGGCCCGTAAATCACCATTTTCCAAGCGTTGTTCGATGACACCGGTACGAATGATATATAAAAAATGTTCAGAGTCATCACTTCGAAAATCAAGTGTATCCTCGTGTTGTAAATATTGAATCTGAACGCCAGTGATGATTTCTTCCAGTAGTTGTTTGGGGAGTTTATCGAACGGATCAAGCCGACTGAGGAATTCTATAATGTTCGGTAACAGACTCTGTTCACATCCATCTCCTAAAGTGTGCCATGACTTATTCCTCTTATTTATCATACGCTGATTCTCTCAGGCCAACAGTCGGGTAACTCACTGATCAGTGAAGGCAATCACATAAATCTAATCATGCAAAAGCAAATAAGAGTTGAATATCACAAACTTCCTATTTACTAATTGAAACATTATTCGTATTGAAATAAAACGATTATGATAAAAAAATAAAAAGGAGTTTTAAAAATGAAAAGCAAAAGCTTGGTACTTCCTGTTCTAGTTTCCCTCCTTGCCGCTGGCAGTGTATCTGCAACCACATTAAATCTGCGACATGAATATATCCCCAGGCAAGATACAGATGCAGACCGGATTGAAATTTCTAATCGCTTCGACAATGGGATCGGTTTTAGTGTTGAAGCAAAATGGGGACATGAAAATAACCGGATGCTGACAGATACCTATGCCAAAGGTCATGAAGTCGGGATCAGTTATCGGTACAAATATAGTGATAAGCTCGCATTTTACCCGGCTTTTAAAATGGATTCGGGGAGCAGTGCGGTCACTTATAAAGCTGAAGTAAAAGGTGATTATAAGTTTACCCAAAAATTTGATATGGCGTTGCGTTATCGCTATGGGCTGAAGGTTTATTCTGACCATACCCTGAATAAAGGCGATCAGCCATATCATCAATTGAACTGGACAGGCCACTATAAATTAAGCTGGGGTAAAGTCGGCTTTGATATGGAATTTAAAAAATACCCATCCAACCGGAAAGTATGGAAAGGACATGATACCGATCATTTGATTAACTTTACCGGCGAATATGACAAGTTCAAAAGTGGCTGGAAGCCATTTGGTGAAATCGGCTTTGTAACTGCGAAAAGTGATAATGCTCAGTACAAAGATCGGCATGACCTGCGTTTACGTGTTGGCGTGAAATATAACTTCTGATTCAGAGCATGGATGAATAATCACGAGAGGAAAAGGTATTCAGAATGGATAGGAAAGTGAGTTTTGCTTTGACTGCATGTGCATCAGTCCTATTGTTTGCCAATGTGGCTCAGGGAAGTCAATCTGCGCATACGTGGCATGCGATTACTTTCGGTCAATCGACCGATTTGAATTTTGGTTCAACGATTTTACCTAACAAAATTGGCGTGAATCAGGTGACTGATGACGGTGAAAAAGTTAAAGGCGCCGGGCCATTGTTAGATCATTTCACCATTGAAAGCCGTGGCGGTAAGTTAGCTAATTCCCATGAAGGAGGAACATTCTATTACACCGTATTGCCGACATCTGAAAATTTCACCTTATCGGCCGATTTAACTTTAGAACAGTTGGGCCCTGAAACGGGGGCAACACCAAACCGTCAGGAAGGCGCTGGTATAATTGTCCGGGATATCATCGGGCCTGCCCGGGCCAATCCTCAGCCATTAGGCCATGAAGAATTTCCATCTGCATCCAATATGGTCATGAATCTGATGCGTTCGCATACGCGTTCTAACGATAATATGTCCAACATTAATGCATCATATCGTCGTGGTGTCCATGCGCCATGGGGAAGTCCGCATAACCTGTTGAAACGACACGATTATGTGAAAGGGGTGATCCATGATACCAAGCATACTTATCATATGACCCTGACGCGTACGAATACCGGTTTTAAAGTTAGTTTTCAGGAACCAGGCAAATCGGTTCACCGGTATACCATCAAAAATGCACCGGCAAATCTTGTCAGCATTCAGGATAACAAACATCAGTATGTTGGGTTTTTCGCTGCTCGTAATGCGAAAGTGAAAGTGCAAAATGTGAAGTTGTTAACATCGGTTGCACATACTCAGGCTGCTCCTGCTTACGTTCCTCCAGCCACACCAACTTTAGTTGAAGTCGCTTCACCACGAATTACACCGGTACATCATTATCATGTTCAGGCGGTGGCTAATTATGATGGTGCGTACCAACTCACCCAGGATGGTAAACCGGTTGGTCATGTTATTCATGTGAAAGCGGGTGAACAATTGGATATTCCTGCCACTGTGAATCAACGGAGTCAGTTTGTTCTTGCGTTTACTAAAAATGGTCAGCAAGAAGCGGTTAAGAAAACATGGCAAGTTCACTATAAATCACTTAAAAATCCATATGATATCTATGTTTCTCCACAAGGTAAGGCCAGTAACAGTGGCTTGAAAGGATCTCCATTAGATATTAAATCGGCGATTAAGTTGGTCGCTCCCGGTGGTGAAATCCATTTGGCTTCAGGGAACTATCCTGGGATTACGCTGGATAAATCTGTATCAGGAGTTCCATCACAGCCTAAACGGATGATCGGGGAAGGGCCTGTGCATTTTACCGGCATGGTTCGGGTGAAAGCGAATTACTGGCAGATGTTTAATTTTGCAGTTGTTGGGGAACGTTTGATTATCAACGGGAGCCATAACTGGATTGATCATGCATTAGTTCATGAAGCACCAGATACCGGGATTCAGGTCACATCCAAACGGGGTATTGGTCGTCCATTGTGGGCCAGTTATAACCTAATCACAAACAGTGAGAGTTATAACAATATGGATAAATCGCAGATCAACGCAGATGGTTTTGCTGTGAAAATGCGGGTTGGCGATGGCAATACGTTAGTTAACTGTGTTTCTCATCATAATGTCGATGATGGTTATGATCTGTTCAATAAAGTTGAAGATGGCCCAAATGGTGCTGTTAAAATCATCAACTCTGTTGCATTTAATAATGGTCAGACATTCCATATGAAAAATATGAAAGGAGGACACCGGGGTAATGGCTTTAAACTGGGCGGTGAAGGTTTACCGGTTTCACATGTATTGATGCATGATCTGTCATTTAACAATCACATGGATGGCATTACTGATAATTTCAACCCAGGTTCGCTGACTATCATGGATAATATCTCAATAGATAATCAGCGTTTTAACTATATTATTCGTAAAAATCCATATGGAGGTATATTGAATCCAGCTTATTTATCCGGAGATGTATCGATTCGTCTGGATCATAAAAAACATTACGATGATGCGGTTCATGGTGATATAGCAGGGAATAACCACTTTTATTTGAATGGTAAAAATCACCTGAATATGACTCAATCACAATTGAGGAAACTGAAACAAATAATAGATGAAAAAGTCGTTACTGAAAAACAAGCTAGAAAACAACTTTCTGAAATAAGAAAAATTCTTTTTTAAATGATTCGATAAATATCTGGTGATTCGTCACTAGATATTTATTTTCATTTATAGGGAATGATAACCATGCGTTACTTGTAACAATTTTTATTTAAATTGAATATTGTTTTAATTATATCAATGGCTATATTATTAGAGTTGTATAAATTATTTTATGTTTATTTATGAAATTAGCCATTTATTAAAGTCAAAAAATGTAATTATATCTTTTGACTTTAACAAGACTTTTCTTATCAAAATAATTTAATAGTTAATTCATAACCATCGATACAGATTTGATATTTTTGATTTGAAATAATTAAAAATTTATAAATAAAAAATGAATTATTAGGTAATACTATGTATAAAAGATATGTAGGTCTTGTTGGATTATTAATTATATTTTCAAGTAGTGCTAATGCTGCAGAGCAAATAGAACATAAAGTACCAGGAAAGACGTACCTTCAGTATGAACATAATTATAAGACAGAGAGTCGAAAAAATGGTGATTCAATCAAAATAGTGCATCAAACACCTAATAAGTGGCACTTCGAAGTTAAATTTAGTGCATATCCAAATGATAAAGATTATATGTACCAAAATGAATATGGTGGTAGTGCAGGGTTAGTTATTAGTCATTCAATGAAATTAACCAAAAAAACCAGTATGACACCTTCGTTTGAAATGGATATGTCTAGTGATAGTTTACAATATTTGATCGGTGGAAAAATCAACCGAAAACTATCTAAAACCTGGTCTGGATATATTCGTTATCGGTATCAGTACCGCCAGTACAGTCGTTCGGATCGTTATGCAACCCAAACGGTCAGTGGTGTAGAAACTGAATATCGTAAGAAAGGGGATATCGGTACCCATCGATTTGAAACAGGTATTACTTATAGAGGAATTAAAGATCTAAAATTGACCTATATAGTTCTTTATGATTATGCCCGTTATGTCAATGCTGCCCAGAGTTGTTCCAGCTCTTCATGCAACGATAAAAAATATTATCTTTATAATAATAAGCATGGTTATTTATATAATGAAATTAAATTTCAATATACTGGATGGAAAAAAATAATACCCTATTTAGAAATTGATCAGAAAGCTGTATCCGGTTCTTCAGATCACCAGCAAGCTGTTATTAAAACAGGTGTGAATTGGTATTTTTAAATAGATATAGGTAAATTTTATGAAAAATTATAGATTGATTATACCATCGATCCTGCTTGGTCTTTTTTCTGTATCATCGATGGCTGATACAAGTGCTATTTCGTATGAACATAACTATAGAACTTATAACCGCGTTCATAGTGATAGGCTATATATTAATTACGGTTTCTCTAATTGTCTTTATTTGGGAGTCGGAGTCAACCTCATCAATAAAAAGAATGACACATTAGATGATGTTGTCAGTTACAGCAATATATTTGATATTCATTACCGCTATCATGTAAATGATAAATTTTCAGTGACACCTTTATTACGGGCTAAGTTTTATACCGGCGTTGGTGATGACCATGATTATACCGGAGAAATTAGTGATCCAGGGAATAGTGGTGCCCGTTATATGCCGGGTGTCAAACTTAATTATACTTGGGGGCCTAAGTTATCTCTATTTGCTAAATATAATTATGAGATACGCAAATTTAGCCACAAGAAAGGAAAATCCCGTCTGTCGACCCGCCACCGTAACGCATTGATGGTTGGTGGCGATTACCACCTATCTGATGCATTGTTAGTGTCATATGCATTTACCTTTAAACATGCGAACTATGTTCTATATGACAATAGAAAATCCAATTATGAACAACGATTAAAAGTTGCTTATCGCGCAGGCGATCACTGGCAGCCTTATCTGGGAGTTGAAGACAAAGCCGCTTCGACTGAACGCAATACGCGAGAAGCTCGGTTAACTGCCGGCTTTAATTATTCTTTCTAGATAAGGAGAAGGATTATGAAACGGACTGCTTTGATGATGGCTGTTCCGCTTGTTATTTGTTTTTCAAGTTACGCAGCAAGCTATGATGCGATTGTTTCTCATGGTTCTCCAGGGATGCCTCATCATTACTCGAAGATTACTCAAGCTTTGGCCGTTGCTAAACAAAGTCATAAGCCTCATTTTACAATTTTTGTTAAAAATGGCACTTATATCGAGAAATTTAGCATCAGAGCGAGTCACGTTACTTTAATTGGTGAAAATCGTGATAAAACGATCATTCAGTACACTTCAGCGTCGGGTATGAAATCGCCGAGTGGTAAAAAATGGGGAACATCAAAGAGTTTTGTTGTTCGGGTTAAAGCGGGTGATGTCACGCTTAAAAATATGACGATTCGTAACACATTTGATTATCCCGCCAATGATCTAAAAGCAAAAGGGGACTCGACCAAACTGAATGCCCCTCAAGCGGTTGCGTTATCCATAGGCTCTAATGCCAAACATGCCAAGGTTGAGAATGTCTTGATTGATGGATATCAAGATTCGTTAATGGCTAAACATGGCAGCGTCAGCTATTTTAAAAATTGTACTGTTAAAGGGAATGTTGATTTTATCTTTGGCGGTGGCACTGCTGTTTTTGATCATTGTTCTATTATTGCCAGACATCGGGCCAGAGATGTTTCTCCTATGGGGTATATCAGTGCGCCGAGTACGGATATTCACCAAAAGTATGGATTGGTATTTATAAATAGCCGATTGTTAAAAGAACCGGGGGTTCCTAAAGATAGTTATGGTCTGGGAAGACCATGGCATCCGACCCGAACTTTTAAAGATGGGCGCTATGCTGATCCTAATGCCATTGGTGCAACACTTTATTACAACTGCTACATGGATGATCATTTGTACGGTTGGGATAAAATGTCGGGCTGGTCTAAAGATCACCAAAGAAAATGGTTTTATCCAGATAAAGATGCCCGTTTTGTTGAATATCACAGTTTTGGCCCAGGGGCTAAGAAATCTCCACAACGACCACAATTAACAGAGCAACAAGCGAAATCAGTAAGTATTGACAAAATACTCGGTGGTACATGGTATAAATCATGATTCGTTGCAGGGCTTATTGACATTGTGTCATTGAGCCCTGCTTAAACTAATCAGCCCAAACGATTTTTCAATGTCAGCATGTACTAAGCAGAAGGAACCTATATCCGTCATAATGAAGAGCACAACGGTGTTTATTCATATTTGAAGGTAATATTCGTCGCCACATGGACAATCTATATGAAAGGTATCTTGATTCATTCGACACTTGCTTTATGTTTTTTTGCAACTTTGACAGGTTGTGCCTCAGGAACTCATTTAAGACCATCGAATACATCGACTCTTCAATCAATCCCTCAGAATCATCTGATGATTCAAGGACAGGTCAGTGCTCCATTAATGCGTTTTCCTGCGACAATTACGGTTAAAGATCAGCAAGGACATCGCGTTGTTGTGAAAACCGATTCACAGGGCTATTATCGACTTTCAACCTCTGCACTTGTGCCACCACTGATTCTCTCTGCGACAGAGCGCAATGGGCAATGTACTCGTGAAGACAGGCCGATGGGGATTTGTCTTGCGGCTGTTTATGTTCCGTCCAAAGAGAGTCAATCAGGGCAAGTTCGGGTAAATTTAAATCCACTGACCGATTTGATGACATCAGAAATTGCTCAGACAGCCGGTTATTCAGGACCTGAGCAATTCATTGAAGCGAAGACAAGCATTGCAGTCACGTCTGAGAATTATCAGCAATCGCTCAAGCATTTTCATCAAATCTTTGATAATGCCCTGGCTAAGCTGCAATTACCTGCTGATTTTAATCCGATAACTTATTCTCATAAATGGTATCGGGATGTCCAGTCTCTATTTTCGCTGCTATGGGTGAATCGGGGCTATAAAAGTAAAAAAGGGATCCCATCCGGAACGACTTTAACCGATCATTTTTTCCGGCCGATTGCGGTGAATGACCGTGATGGTCATGTGATGTCGGTTGATTTGGACTCAATTTATCGTAAACAGCGGCTAGTTAATCAGGCTCAATACCGAATTTTCATTGTCGGCGATTCAACGGCATCTATCTATCCTGATTATAAATATCCGCGAATGGGGTGGGGGCAGGTCTTTCAGCAACAATTTAATCCGGAAAAAGTTCAGGTGATTGATGGCGCTAAATCAGGTCGCAGTTCTCGCCTCTATCGTAATGAAGGCTGGTTTCGTTATTTATCCAGTATGATGCGTCCTGGCGATTATCTGTTTATTGAAATGGGGCACAATGATGAAAAATGTGATGCCGCGAAATCAGGGCGGGGAGCGGTTGATGTTGGCAATTTATGCACCTACCCGAATGATGCAAAAGGAAAGATGCAATATCCGCAAGGTCAACCTCAAATGTCGTTTGCTAAATCGTTGGAATTTTATATTCATTATGCCCGTTCTCATGGCTTGATTCCTGTTTTGCTAACGCCGACGACCCGGTTTAAAAATGCGCATGGTAAAACCCTGACACCGATCGTTTATGGTCATAAAACGAAAAACAAAAATGGGACTTCGTTTGCTTATGTCGGTGATTACAGCCAGACCATTAAAGATACGGCTAGAGTCAACGATGTTGTGATGTTGGATATTGAAACAAGAACAATTCAGTTTGCTAATCGGGTCGGGAATGTCCATTGAAAAGATTATTGGTTAGCTGTCGATACGATTCAATATCCTTATTACAAAGGCAGGACGGGTCGCTGGGATAAGCCCGACAGTACTCATTTTCAGGAATGCGGGGCAAAAGCAGTTGCAGGAATCGTAGCTTCGGATATCCGCCAGCAGCCCCGATTGCATCCGTTAGCCCAGTATCTGATATCTCAGTAAAATGGATTGAAAAGGGGTCATATGGTCACTATTCAAGGGAAAGTGAGTGCTCAATTACTGCGATTCCCTGTTCAAATGAATATTGTTGATAGTCAGGGTGAGCAGTTTCAAACTCAGACCGATCGACAAGGCTATTATCAACTTTCGGCGGCTATGATGCCGCCTTTAGTTATTGAAGCAAGTGAAGCTGTTTTAGACGATGAGCAATGTCGGGGGATTCGTCTGTGTGCTTTTTGTGAAGGGGGCTTCGGAGATCTTTATGATGAATGGATCATTCATTTGAATCCTCTGACAGAGCTGTTAGTTTCGGATATGGCGGTGGCGTTAGGCTTTCCTGGCCCTGTGCAGTTGATGAAACACTTCGCTAGTTGCCAGCATCAATGCTCAAAACTCTATAGAAAAACTAGAGCATATTTCTATCAGGGATTTGCGAGAGCTTTGGCTCAGGTTGGGTTACCGGAAGATTTTGATCCGGTCCATTATGATGCGTGTTGGCAACCGCTGTTTGATCAGCTGGTGAATATAATTTGGGTCAATCGTAATTACGATTCAGCCAGTGGACAAAGTGGTAACACGATTCTTACCGATCTTTATTTTACGCCGATCGCAGTTCCGGATGTTTATGGCGATGTGCCTGTTTTTGATCTTGAGAGGTTAAGACAACGGAAAGTACGAATGGATCAGGCTGATGTCCGTATTCTTCTGGTCGGTGATTCGACAGCGTCAAGCTATGCGCCATTGGTTGCGCCACAAACAGGTTGGGGACAACAGTTAGAACAATGGTTTGATGATTCGAAAGTGATGGTGATCAATGCGGCAAAACCTGGCCGGAGTTCTCGTTCTTACCGGCATGAAGGCTGGTTTCGCTATCTTAAAAGTCTGGCTAAGGCCGGTGATTATTTATTGATCCAAATGGGACATAATGATGAAAAGGCCGATGCTTCGCTTGAAGGCAGAGGGACTTATGATGTTGCCAATCTCGCGACTTATCCGAATACACCGCAAAGCGTGTGTCAATGTCCACCAGAGCATCCAGAATTATCTTTTCAGTATTCCCTTGAATTCTATTTGGAACAGGCCCGCCAATTTGAGTTGATTCCTGTTTTATTAACACCGACGACGCGGGTATTGAATGCCCAAGGACAGATGGGATTCCCTGTGGTTCATGGTCACTCGACGTTTCAAAATGCTCAAAAAGGGTATGCGTTTGTAGGGAATTATTCCCAAACAGTTAAAGATACAGCGACAGAGAATGATGTCGCGGTGTTGGATATTGAGTCAGCAACGATTGATCTGGTGAACCGCTTAGGTGAATCATCTTGGAAAGATTATTGGCTGGCAGTTGATCCGGTTCGCTATCCTCATTATTTAAATCGTGTCGGGTGTTGGGATTTGCCAGATACAACGCATTTTCAAATCAAAGGAGCCTACGCTGTATCAGAATTAGTTGCCAATGCAATTTGTCATCATCCGGCATTGAGTGAACTCTCTCGTATGATGAAAGCAAGTTAATCTCTATTATTGAAGAGCCTTCAGGTCTGTGACCAAGCCCTGTTTTGTAGATGCTCTGACAGGACTTATCCTGATGCGCTCTGTAATGACATAATATCTATCAATGGATAAGAACATTTCCACAACCTGCTAAAATTTGAAAATTAGTGGTTCAGTCCCATATAGCCGTGGAGTCCCATATAGATCCCTACACCAGTAATTAGTAGACAAGATAGATAGGGGGCTTGTCTGGCAAATGTTTTGAACCCTCCCCAGCGTTTCGTGACTTGTTGAACACTAATCGCGGCTCCGACTCCAACGGTTACAAGAGTTAAAGCTAAACCGATGCTGAATGAGACAACTAAGGTCGCTCCGACGGCTAATGCTTTGAGCTGGATACAAATTAACAATACGGTGATTGCCGCTGGGCAAGGCATTAATCCACCTGTTAATCCAAATAATAGGATTTGAAAATTTGTAGCACTTTTATTGGAAAAACGTCTTTCAATGTCATGTGCATGAGCTCTCTCATGTGCATCCTGAAATTCCTGATTGTTGCTATGAATGGATAAATTTTGATGGTGATGGCTATGATCATGGTGGTGAGCTGTTTTCCATTCATGGGCTCCACTCCAGGTTCGATAGAACATCCAGGCGGCCGTGGAAAGTATGATAATGGCTGATATCATTTGCATCCAAGGTTCCATTGCCTGTGCGGTCAATTGCCGGCTTATATACATGCCGCCAAATGCAATAAGCCAGACGACAATTGTATGTGAAAGTGTTGCAGCCAACCCAAGTAAAATAGCTTGCTTTACGGTTCCTTTGATGGCAATGATAAAAGCAGCCATCATTGTTTTAGAATGGCCCGGTTCTAAACCATGTAAAGCGCCAAGTAAGATGGCACTGGGGATAAAAAACCAGGCATTTCCTTGCTGGAGGAGCGTTGAAACGTCCATTGTTTTGCTCTGTCCTTTCCATTAATAAAATAATAAATGACTATATTAAATATACTCCCCCCTAGTATAATTTCAAGTCTGTTTTTAGTTGAAATGTGTTTATAGAAGGATGATTCAAATGCCTCATACGACTCGTAATCGAGCACAACTGATAGCCCGGCTCAATAAAATTCAGGGACAAATCAACGGGGTTAAAAATATGCTTGGACAACCTCATGAATGTAAAGATATTTTGCAGCAAATATCGGCAATTCGAGGTGCTGTGAATGGCCTGATGCGTGAAGTGGTCAAAGGTCATTTAGTTGAACATATTGCTCATCAAGCCGATCCGGATAAACGAGAATCGGATCTTGATGTTGTATTAAAAATTGTTGATTCGTATATCAAATAATTGATATATATCCCAATTTTTATTTAATGGCAGTTTTGATTCGCTGAATAATATTCTGCGATATAACGATGAAGAAATCAGCTCATCAATCTGTTGAACGTTAAGTCGATTACTGTCACTCAGACAGATATTTTCTTTAAATGATAGATTTGATTTTAACTATGGACTCTACCAATAATACCATATTTTAGAACTACAATTGATACACATGGCGAATATCAATGGATCGAATGAAATGAAAAAGATCATTTGTTGTTGTGATGGAACATGGAAAACACCTGACCAACGTCATGATGGGGTGTTGGTGCCCACCAATGTCGTTCGTATTCATAATGCGATTCAGGAAATGGATAACGAAGGTCATCGTCAGCTTGTTTATTATCATCCCGGTGTTGGGTCTGGGCGAAGCTGGTACGACAAGATCCTCGGTGGCGGTGTTGGTAAAGGTCTGAGCCAGAATATTATGAGTGCTTATCATTTTCTGTGTGAACATTATGTCACGGGCGATGAGATTTTCTTATTTGGATTTAGTCGGGGAGCCTTTACTGTTCGAAGTTTGGCTGGGATGATGTATTGTTGCGGTTTGTTGGATATTCGCGATTTAACTGATGATAACGTGATATGGAAGCGGATTTCGACCACCTTTGATGAAGGATACCGGAAAAAGATTGATCGTCAGAAATGGGGAGCCGACTGGTCATTCACTGATGATGTCCCCATCTATTTTATCGGTGTATGGGATACAGTTGGTGCTCTTGGAATACCGTCTGGTTTAGGGCTCTTGAGCCTGCTTGATTCGCCCGAGCGATATGAGTTTAACGATACAAAATTAAATCCAAATATTAAGCATGCGCGACATGCCGTTGCGATTGATGAGCGACGGGCCAGCTTTCAGCCGACGTTATGGGATGAAGAGAACCTATCGCCAGATTCTGATCTGATACAGATATGGTTTCCTGGAGTTCATTCAGATGTCGGAGGGGGGTATCCTCAGGCCGGGTTATCGAACGGAGCTCTGCAATGGATGCTTGATGAAGCACATCTATGTGGTTTGGCTTTTAAGCCTGCAATGATTGATCAAATTAAGGCTTTTGCTCTTGGGGATATGCATGATTCCTTTACTGGGTTGTTTCAGGCTTTACCATCAAGGCCCCGAGCAATTCCTAATTTTAGCGATAGCACTCAATCGGCACTGTTTTCATTGTCAGCCCGGGAGAGGCATGAGACCCCTCCAATTATTCAGGCCCCCTATCATCATTGTATTGAGTTGACTCAGGATACTCCGATAACACAGGATGTTTTTGCCTGTAATCCCTGGAATGAAACGGGGATCTGGTTAGAAGCCGGTAAGACATATCATTTTTTAGCTGAAGGTGAATGGAAGGATAAGTCGAAAAGTTGTGGGCCAGATGGGGTATCGTATATCGGATTTAACTGGCAGGGAATTGTTTTAATACTGTTGTCACTATGGGGGAATTTTGAAACGTTTATTCGCCGATTGACCCGTAATTTTGCACTGCATTTGTTTGGAGCGAAGCGAGAAGCGCATTACCCTTGGTTGAGTTTGATTGGTTGTGTTGCTAATAATCTTTCATCAGATGATCCGGATGATCCGCTTGGTCGACATGAAATATTTCTGATTGGACATGAATTAGCGAAGTATAGCCCACAGAAATCGGGTTATTTTTATGCATTTGCTAACGACGCATGGATGTTTTATAAGAAAAATCAAGGCCATGTTCGTTTAACTATTTCAGTATGCGCGTGATCGTGTGAGTTTATAATGGGTTAGAAAGTGGCTTTAAAAGCCACTTTCTATATGAAACAGCTATTTTGAAGCAGTTAGCAGGTAGCTCCATGTTTCTGTAATGGGGTGGTCGTTCTTGGCTAGATTCGCTCTCATTTCAACGTTTTTATGTGGATTTTTGACTTTGATTCTAAGGGTTAGACGCCAGCCTTTTATAACCGGATTATATTGCAGGTGATGGCTAATGAGTCTGGCATTGGGGCCAATGTTAACCTGGCTGGTGATATTCGGGTCATCTTGGGATAGTTGACCTAATTTCCCTCCGGCAAAATCAATTAAGAATGCAGTTGTCCCATCAGGATGACGGACTAAATTGCTCTGATAGATATTTCCGGGGCTACGCATGGTTTTGACCACATAGCCAAGTGTTTTTGAGCGTAGCCGGTTTTCGTGAGTGCTAAAGATGATGTGATAATTTAGACTAAGTATCTGTCCTGGTTGTGGTTGTTTAGCCGGTTTCCAAAAGGCTACTATATTATCATTGGTTTCATTTGGGCTTGGAAGTTCAATGAGTATAACCTGACCTTTGCCCCACATACCATCAGGAACTACCCACCCACTTGGTCTTCGATCATATCTGTCTTTGAGATCTTCGTATTCGTTAAAATTTCGTCTGCGTTGAAGTAATCCAAAACCCTTTGGATTGGTCATCGTAAATGCACTGATGGTTATATGTTTGGGATTTTCTAGCGGTCGCCAGATCCATTCTCCCTGGCCGGTATGAATGGCTAATCCATTAGAATCATGGAGCGCATGACGATAATTAGGGACTTTAGATGGTTGATTTGAACCAAATAAAAACATACTTGTGAGTGGGGCTATCCCCAGACGATCAACTGGGTTTCTGAGAATGATGCGGCTTTTGATATTTACTCTGGCATCGCCGTCTTCATTTGGATAAATTTTAAACTTATAAGCACCGGTTGCACTGGGAGAGTCCATTAATGCGTAGACGGTTAGATGATGGCTGTTGGGCGCTGGTTTTTTAATCCAGTAATGTTTAAAGCGGGGAAATTCTTCCGGACGTGATTCGCCAGTATCAATGGCCAGTCCTCTGGCTGACAGTCCGTAGACCTGGTTTGGCCCGATGACTCTAAAATAGCTGGCACCTAAAAAACTGGCAATTTCATCATCCCAGCTATGCGCTGGGTTGAGGTGATAAAGGATTTTAAATCCGGCGAATCCCAGATTTTTTGTCGCCGTTGTATCGTGTTGTACATTACCAAAGCTGAAGTAATTCGGGGTATAGCGGATTGCTTTGACACTCCCAAAATCATTAATTTCATCGATGGTCACAGGTATATCAAATTGCATCCCCTGATGATAGAACTCGAGTTTAAATGGGAGATGATCATTTCCCCAGTATGCTTTTTTTAATTTGAAACGAATTTGCTGATAGTCGGCGAACTGCATCTGGCTAAATACGGGTGATAAGTTGCTTTTGGGAGGGTGGTAAGGTTGTTTTGCCAGTGCTTTAGCATGGGCGACAACATTTTGCAGGCCAAACGCCTGACACGTTTGTATGGCGGCTGTCAGATATATCAATAAAATCAGTCCGATAGCACGTTTGATAGAGATAACAGTTGGCATATCGAGTTTTTTCACCTTTGTCATGGATTGAGTGAAGGCTGCATAGATTTACAGTCCATGAAGAACAGTTTAACTAATTTTTTTATAAATTGGAGTAGTCATACGGGTTTTTCGGGAGGGGGTTAGGCGTTTACCTTAACCGGGCACCGGGGGCTCGGTTAAGGTAAATAGCAGGGACCTGAACGGATTGTTGCTCAAGCGGGATAGGTGTGCATATTCCGATAGATAAAGACAGTGATAAATCCGACAATCATTACGCCCCAGGAGAAAAAAGCCATACCCCAATGGTGATAATGAAGTAATGCTAACAGAGTCAGTGGCATGATACTCGAACAAAGTGAATAGGCGATGTTATAAATAAGGGAGATCCCTGTGACTTTGACAGCAGGAGGGAACATATTGACGACAACCGCCGGAACGGCACTGATAATTCCGCTAAACAGCCCTGCAATCGCATAACAGATTAACAGAACATGTAATGATTTACCTAATGCGTAAGTAAGCAATGTTGTTCCTATTGCAAGTAAAACACTGTAGAGCAGAATCGTACGCCAGGGACCAAGGTAGTCGGAGACTTTTCCTGCGATAATACAGCCAATGTTGAGACAAAGAATAGCAATACAGCTAATTTCAAATGTTACCCCTGGAGCCAGATGATAAAAGTCTTGCAGTGCTATGGGGGTTACGACAATGGCCATAATGACTGCGGATGCTAACATCGCTGTCAATATAGCGGCTGGAATTGCTGCGTTACGGTGATGGCTGAAAATCTCCGAAAGAGGTAGTCTTTTGGATAGTTGGCGCTTTTTTTTGAGTTCTATAAAAACTGGTGTTTCACTTAGCCAGCGACGCAACCAGACGGAGATAAAACCAAAAATACCACCGACGATGAAAGGGATTCGCCAGGCCCATTGGCGGATTTCATCATTGCTGTAGTGGCTTGTAATCAGAGTGGTTGTGAGCGCTGCAAACATATAACCTAAAGTCAGACCGGCCTGTAATAATCCGAGTGCATATCCTCGATGTTTCCGAGGGGTATGCTCTGAAACAAATACCCAGGCATTTGGAACTTCCCCTCCAAGAGCTGCTCCTTGGATCAGTCGGGCAACAAGTAATAGCATCGGTGCCCATAGTCCTATTTGTGCATAACCGGGCAGTATGCCAATTAAAAAGCATGGCATGGCCATAAACAGTACGGTGAAATTAAACATATGTTTGCGGCCGATCTTGTCAGAGAAATGAGCAATGACAATTCCACCGAAAGGTCTGGCCAGATAGCCGACAGAAAAAATGGCCATACTTTGCAATAATCGAATCCATTCAGGAATACTTGGGGGAAAGAAGACATCCGCAATTGTAACGGATAGAAACACAAAGATGATGAAGTCATAGACTTCCAGTGCGCCTCCTAGAATGGATAGTGCGATCGTTTTGTAATCACGAAGAGATAAATTGGCTGTCGAAGTTTGTGCAAACATAATTGTATCCTAACTACTTCATGTTTAACTTGACTGACAAGGTCACAGTTTGAAGTTGAATCATCCGGGTCTAACACGCTAATTTGAGGGTGAATCATACAGGATTAGAAAAAAAAAGAGAGATCTGTTTTGCGGATATTTTTCACCAAGGGTGTGGATAAAGAATCTATTCAGCACCAATAATGCGAAGAGCGTTCCCTTTTTTTTCCTATTTTGGCTATAGTATGTAGATGATTAGACTGATATATCGTTCTTTTAGACTAATCACTGCTGCACTGGTGCGTCACCGCAGTATATCTGATTATTATTAGAACTCCTCCTTTAGTGATAATTTTATGTACGATAGTTTCGGTGATGCACCTTGGTTTCCCAGATTTCTATCTACTCGTAATACTGTTTCAGAATTCAATTAACTATTTGAAATATAAGATAATATTATTACTCTATTGAAGGTGTGATATACTTTCAGTTGTAAGATGTGTTGAAGTTTCGTGAGAAGTTTTGTTCAAATTAAATTCATTTTGAGGGTACCATGTCCTTGTCGGTTTCCTAAAAAATGATTTGTGGATAAAGGATGTAGTTATGTTTGTTGATACAACGACAATTGTTGCTGTTGTTATTGCGATTTTAGTGATCATTACAGCTTTAAAAAGTGTCCGTATTGTTCCGCAAGCCCGGCTTGTGGTTATTGAAAGGTTGGGGCGATTCCATCGTGTATTGCATGGAGGATTGAGTTTTATTGTCCCTTTTGTTGATCACGTCCGTTCCTCCTTTACTACACAGGAACAGTTAATTAATTTGCATCCACAGAGTGTCATTACTAAAGATAATGTCAGTATTACAATCGATGGATTAATTTATCTGAGGGTGAATGATGCGCAAAAAGCAACATATGAAATTACCGATTTACGTGATGCAACGGCCCAGTTAGCTCAGACAACACTGCGTTCAGAGATTGGGAAAATGGAACTGGATGAGACTTTGTCCAGCAGGGAAGAGATGAATCAGGCATTGCAAATTGCTCTGGATGCAGCTTCTGCCAGTTGGGGGGCAAAAGTTACCCGAGTTGAGATTAGTGATATTTCAGTTCCTCAGGATGTTCAGTCAGCGATGGAACTTCAGCTTCGGGCTTCTCGTGAACGCAGAGCGATCGAAACAGAAGCCGCTGCTAATAAAAACCGGGTTATTGCTGAAGCAGAAGCTTCGCGGCAAAAAGCGTATCTTGAGGCTGAAGCGAAAGAGCGAATGGCTGAAGCAGAGAAAAAAGCACAAATTTTGCTGGCCCAGGCTGCCAGGGAAAAAGAAATTCTGATGGCTCAGGGGCAGCGTCAGGGGATTGAATTAATTGCAGAGGCGCTAAAAGAAAATCAACAAGCAGGAAATTACATTTTGGCTCAAGCGCGGATTCAAGCGTGGAATGGGATCGCAGCAAGCGATTCTGCTAATAAAGTGATTGTGCCTTATGAAGCGAGTGAACTGATTGGGAGTTTGTCGATTGTTTCTGATTTATTGAAAAAATCTGGACAAAGCCCATTCCCGAACGAGGGCAAATCATGAGCTCCATGACTTGGTGGGGGCTGGTGGTCATAGGTGTTTTACTTATGACCTCAGAGATGTTAGTTACAGCTTTTGTTTTGCTCTGGTTTGGTATTGGGTTCATTGTGTCTGGCTTGATCACATTTATGTATCCTCAGATGAATCTTGGGATTCAATTACTGTTGGCTGCCTTTATTGGTTTTATCACGTTGATTCTGGGGCGACGATATTGTATTCAAACTAAAAATGCGACAGAAACAAATCTCTATACTTTTGATGGCGGAAGCGGTTATTTAGTGATCCGTGAAAATGAAGGCAGAAAGTTGATTAGTGTATCGTGCCGGGGGACGTATTGGTCCATTGCTAATCCTGAATTACTTGATGATCATCCTGAGTGGGTTGATGGGGTTGCGGTTAAAGTCGAAAAAATTATTGATAATAAAGCCGTTATTTCTGATATGTCACGTGATTCAGAATAAAGAACATTATCGTATATATGATGAATGTCCCTCTCTGGCTGGAAGAAACTTTTTTGATTATTCATTGAATGAATTGGGAGTGATGAGTTCAAGTGATGTCACATGGTTATACATTGCCAGAATGGGCATTTAGTGGACTGATTCTGGCGAATAGCTCGCGAGTTTGCTGATGAGCTTGTTGGATCTGTTCTGGTAATAAAGGTTCGGCGAATAAGAATCCTTGTCCGCTGGTCGCTCCGAGTTTGCATAAATGTTGTAATTCTTCCGTGGTTTCAATGCCTTCAATAATGACTTTGATCCCCAGTTTTGTCGCTAGCTGCATCACCATTTCAACAATGGCTGATTGCTGAGAGTCTTCTGTAACACCGGTAACAATACTGCGATCCAGTTTTAATATGTCTAACGGTAATTGACGAAGATAGGCGAGTGATGAATACCCTGTACCAAAGTCATCTAAAGCGACTTTAATATTTGATGCTCTGAATCGTTCGATAATTTCTGTTGCTGCTGAAATATTTTGCATGACTGCTGATTCGGTCAATTCTATATTGAGGCGTTCTGGTGATACGTGAACAGACTGAAGTTGTTTGATAAGTAAACTCGGTAGTGATTTTTGGTGAAGCTGAGCTGCTGAAATATTGACTTCCATAATAAAAGGTGTGGTATGCAGTGCATTGAGTTTCGGATCCCCCATTAACTCAATTGCTTTATTAAAGATGGTTTCGCTCAGTTTTTTGATTAATCCGACTTCTTCTGCGACTGGAATGAATTGTGCTGGGGAAATGATGCCCAATTCGGGGTGATGGATACGCGATAAGGCTTCATAGCCATAGATACATTGTCGTTTCAGATCCACAATAGGCTGGAGATAGATATGTAACCAATCATGATGAATGGCTTGTCTGAGCCATTGTTCTATATTATGTCGGTTTAAACTAATTTGTCGGTAACTTTCATTATATATAGCATAGTTATTATATTGGCTTAGTTGTCGCATGACCGATTGTGCGGCATTTAATGCTTCATCTGCACTGGTTAGGTTATTTTTATATAGCTCGACACCTGCAACTTTACAATGTAACCAGAGTTGTTGATGCTCTGTATTTAAAGGCTGGTTGAGTATTTTTGCTAATATATGGCAACGTTCAGATAATTCCTGGCTATTTAACTGGCGTACTAAGAAAGAATATTGACCTTTCCCCGTTGATGACAATAATTCACAATATTTTCGGTGTTTTAGTAATAATGATGTTATTTGTTTATACAGCTTTCGATAGTCCTGACGGGGGAGTGACTCTAATAATTCGCTGAAATTTGTGATATTGATAACAATACATGCTAATGATTTATCGGTTTGGAGATCATCTGCAAGTACATCATCCAAATATAGCTGATTGACCAGGCCAGTTGTATTATCAATATAATGATTATTGGTTTGATCATTTAATGTACCAGCCATTCTTGTCGGGTATTTTTGAGAGGAACTTTCATTTCCGATCCCCCGACATTGGATAAAACGATATCCACCGTATAGATCCTGAATTCTATATTCGATATTAATATAAGAGGTGTTTCCTGAAATATATTTTTGTAAATGCTTTTGTACTTTATCACGGTCATTGTGGTGGATAAGCTGCAACCAATTTTCTAAAGTGAACCGGTCATGGGTGTTGGGCATCATGGGGTTCATTGCATCCGGGTTGCCTGATATTTCAAGAATATCGTTTTTAATATCCCATTCCCATATTGCGACAGCGGTGCCTTTTAAGATGAGATCGAGTCGGGATGTACGTTCTTGAACCTGCTTTTCAAGAAGTTGTTGGTTACTTTTGAGTGATAAAATATTTTGTTCGACGGATTCGAGTAAAGTATTTGTTAATGTTTTTAGTTTCCGTAGATAATCATCGTCTGAATTGGTATCAATTCGAACACTAAAATCATGATGGATCGCTTGACTGATTTGTTGGGCTATATTATCGACTTCGTCGCGAAATTGATTATTTTTCATCTGGGTGGCCATGAGCAGTTGAGCGGGAATGTATAGAAAAAGAATTGAAAGGTAGTGATGGACTTATATCATGCCTGTTATTTCGTATAGGGGTGAAATCTGATGTATGTTTTATGAATCGTTTATATGGGGAATAGACAGGTTGACAATATCTCTGACTTGACTTGTTGATTTGTTGGAAGCCCTGTAACTTCTGTGAAAATAAAGAAAACGTATTTTTGCTTCTGACATAACGAACAGATGATTTTCTATCCTGCGTTTGATGATCAATAACGTTAACCATTATAGGGCTGTTGTTTTTGATTATCATAAGTTTTCTCTGTGTTTAGAATCCATCGATTGATCCGCTAGGTTTTGAAAAAAAATGATTAAAGGATATTTTCCATTGAATTGTTGGTCTTTTTTTATTCTAGGTATTATCTAAATTCGTCTTCCATCAATTTAACAAATAAATGAGAATTGTTAAGCATTCTTTTGAGTATTATTAAGTTTTTCATTACTTGAAGCCAAGTTAATCAATTTTTTTATTATAGTAATTTTCTGAAGTTTTTGCGATTTGAAAGTTTTCTCAGTTATTTCGATTGTTGAAATATAATTCATAAATTATAGAATATTGCTTAATTTCAAAAAGTTGATATTAAACAATAGTCCCAGAGCTCTGGATCAACGCGTAATATTTAAGATGATAATGAAAATATGGATATCGTTTAAACATCGTCGATCCTGGCCTGTATTTAGTATTGTTTAACCTTAATGCAGGATAAAAGGTTACGCTTCGAGTCTGATCGATTTTTGCTGGAGCAGGGCTATATTCTGATATGGGAGATTAACTGCAAAGTTGTGCTTCATCCCTATCAGAAAAGGGTTCTTTATTCCTGATTAAGGTTATTTAGTTAAATAAAATGATAATTACCATTTTGTCTTTAGATATTGATTTACGACCAGTGATGTTTCTTCGATGTCTGACCAATCCCCGGGTTGAAACGGTTGCAGGGATCCAACTGTTGGTAGAATTTCGCTAACTCTGGTTTGGCCTGATATAGATGGCCGACATTGTGTTCAGCTGGATACTGGGCTCCTCGGTTATCGAGTAATTGCCACATTTGATGTTCAATTTCCAGACAATTTGCGCCTTTTCGGATGACATAGTCCTGATGAAAAACATGACAAAAGAAATGTCCGTAATAAAGTTTGACAAGAATTTGCTGATCAAGTGAATCGGGGAGGTGTTCTTGCCAGTTTTGTTCATTTCTCTTTAATGCAATATCAAGAGCGACGATATCTTCAACTGTATCTGGATGAACAGCTCGGTAACGTACGGCGGCTCCGGCTGTAGCAAAACGGTGTAAAAATGCTTTTTTACCTTCATCGGGAGTGCATTCGAAGAATTCGCCACGGTGTTCAGTGAAAAAGGCTGTGAGGAATTCTCTGGCTTCGTCAATTCCAGAATCTGACATTTTTAGCAGCAGGTGATGTTCGAATCGATCGCGATAATTCTGCATGCGTTTTGGTAGATGGGAAGGAAACCATTGGCTGACTTTTTGAAGTATTCGATCCGTTACATGTGATGGGCGCTTGTTAAACTGGCTTAAAAATCCATCAATGCGACTTTTCAAAGCAAAAAATAATGGGAGGCGACGGGTTCCGAGCCAGTTGATGAGCAAGAAAGTATCTTTGCCGTAATGCTCTGCGATGTTATAAGCATCATGGTGTATATATTCTCCACTTACGGGAAGTGATGAGAAATGTTTAAGCATATGACGTCGCAGGTGTTCGAGAACAATGGCATCATTGGTTCCGATATAAAAGACCTGTGTCTGGGTTTCTGCTGCGAAGGTATCTAATCGAACCGCAAACACCATTAATTTTCCTGCACAGCCGGATGCTTCATGAAGACGGCGTGGGTCGGCATTAAAACGAGCCGCACTGTCGGCATCTATATCCCGGACATGTTCCTGGTAGTCGTGGTCGCTGGCGCAACAGTTCGGATCATGGGAAATTGAGCCAAATTGACCACATTCAAGATGATGGAGAATAGTTTCCGGGGTATCGCCCAGTTCGATTCCTAAATGGTTGGTGAGTTGGAGTTGACCGTCTTTCGTTCTTTGGGCAAACAGTGCTAGTTCCGTGTATGCAGGTCCGCGGCGGACGAGTGATCCTCCGGAATTATTGCATATTCCGCCGAGGACCGATGCTCCAAGGCATGATGAACCGATGACCGAATGGGGCTCTTTTCCCAATGGTTTAAGTTTTTTCTCAAGTTGATCTAATGTTGCGCCTGGCATACAGATCACCTGATTGGCATCATTGATGAGCTGGATTTTTTTTATTCTCATGACATTGATGATAACGATTGGGCGTTCATAATCGTCACCATCAGGTGTTGATCCCCCGGTGAGTCCGGTATTTGCTGCTTGGGTAATTATAATGACGTCAGTTTTTATGCACTGTTGCAGTATTTGCCATTGTTCGAGTAATGAGCCTGGTTTGACGACAGCTAATACGTGGCCATCTCCAAAGCGAAATCCTTGTCTGTATCGTCGGGTTGCATTTTGTGAAGTCAGGACATGTCGTTTACCGACAATTTTTTTAAATTGGCTGATGAGCGAACTCATATCCTCATCTGCATTTCCCATGATTATTATTCCTGCTTAAGTGATTGTCATTTCTAAACTGCTGCAACTTTGTTGGTTTGAGATGAAATGGCTGATTCTCATTATAAATGATAAAACAAATACTTTTTTATTGTGAACCATAAGTCCAGTGGTTTAAATATTTTTTCAATTCAAACTGTGATCCGTTACGAATAATTGTTTATGGGATTAGAAGGCGCTCACAATTTCGGAAATTGAGTCGTGCAAATTCATATTTTTTCTTTAGATTTTATGCTCGAAACGTTTGCGCAAACGTTTTTATGATTACTTTTCAATCATTTTGTCGAGGGAATATGAAACAAACTGCATTGATTCATTCTGATCTGTCCTATTTAGTCGCCTGTTTAGGGCATACTGATGAAATCACTTTAGCGGATGCGGGATTCCCGATTCCCTCTGATGTGCAACGAATCGATTTGGCAGTTACCCCGGGAATTCCTGATTTTTTCACAACGTTATCGACTTTATTGACTGAAATGACGATTGAAGGTGTTTTGATTGCACAGGAAACCGCAGAGCAAAGTCCTGAATTTTATCAAAAACTACTGAATATATTAGAGGATTATCAAAGTCAGCATCCGCGTATTGTATCGATTCAAATGATTAGCCATGAGGAATTAAAAGAACGAACCGAGCGGAGTAAAGCTGTTGTCCGGACCGGAGAGTGTACTCCTTTTGCAAATTTGATCTTACAAGCAGGTGTCGCTTTTTAAGCGAGCAGGGTTTTTTATCTTAAAGGAAGGTTAAAAATTGGTGATGGAGTCTATCTGATGAGTCAACTAGTCGTATTGGGAAGTGTGAATGCGGACCATGTGTTGCATGTTGAACGTTTTCCCCGTCCTGGAGAAACCTGTCATGGTCATAACTACCAAATAATCGGTGGTGGTAAAGGTGCAAATCAGGCCGTTGCTGCAGCCCGATTAGGATGTGATGTCAGTTTTATTGCCTGTATTGGCGATGACACATTCGGTCGCTCGATGAGCGACCGGTTCGTCAATGAACTGATTGATACATCAATGTTGATGACGGTGCCTGATATGGCAACGGGGCTTGCTATGATTCAGGTGGCACCATCAGGTGAGAACAGCATCTGTATTGCCTCAGAAGCCAATGCTCATCTAACTTCTCAAAGAGTGATGCCTTATCAGGATAAGATTGCCGCAGCCAAGATGTTGCTAATTCAACTTGAGACACCTTTAGATGGCATTCTGACGGCAGCCAGAGCTGCGGTTAAAGGAGGCACTCAAGTTGTCTTAAATCCGGCTCCTGCCCAAATATTAAGTGATGAATTATTAAGCTGTGTGGATATGATAACGCCTAATGAGACCGAAGCTGAGATCCTGACTGGGATTCAAATTGTCGATGAACCCAGTGCTGCGAAGGCGGCTAAAGTGTTGCATGATAAAGGAATTGCAACGGTTATTATCACATTGGGTCAAAAAGGGGCCTGGGTGAGTGAGTTAGGTCAAGGGTGGTTGAGTGGTGGATTTTCTGTCAAGGCGGTTGATACAACCGCAGCTGGTGACACGTTTAATGGTGCTTTGGTAAGTTCTTTGACAAAAGAACATGATATGGAACAGTCCCTGCGTTTTGCTCATGCTGCGGCTGCGTTGTCAGTTACTAAATCAGGCGCTCAGAGTTCAATTCCTCATTATCAGGATGTGATTCATTTTCTGGGATCTCAGTGCTGCGCGTAGGAGAGTGATATGGCGACGATGAAAGATGTTGCCCGTATGGCAGGAGTTTCTATTTCGACTGTCAGCCATGTTCTGAATCAGACTCGCTTTGTCAGTGATGATGTTGCCTCAAGAGTGAAGGCAGCAGCAGAAGAGCTTCGGTATTCACCTTCAGCGCTTGCCCGTAGTTTGAAAATGAAGATGACCCATACATTGGGTATGTTGCTTACAACCTCGAGTAATCCGTTTTTTGCCGAATTATTAAAAGGCGTTGAACGGCGCTGTTATGAAAAAGGTTATAACCTAATTCTATGTAATACGGAAGGTGACTCAAAGCGTATGCAGGCAAATTTAGATATGCTCTTGCAAAAGCGGGTTGATGGGTTGCTCTTGATGTGCTGTGAATGGGATGATCCGGAACAGGACTTATTTTATCGCCATCAACCTGTTCCTACTGTTGTGATGGATTGGGGGCCTCAGGTTAGCGGTTGTGACAGGATTCAGGATAATTCGCGTCAGGGAGGATATCTGGCAACGCGATATTTGATTGATCAGGGGTTTACTCAGATTGGTTGCCTGGCAGGGCCGTTAGACCGTCCTACAGCTATTCGTCGCCTGGAGGGTTTTAAGAAGGCGATGAATGAAGCATCATTGCCAGTTTGTGAGAATTGGGTTGTTTCCGGTAACTATGATTGTATGGGCGGGCAGAGCGCATTTCGTGAGTTATACCATAGGGGAGCATTACCTTCGGCCCTTTTTATCTGTAATGACATGATGGCGATGGGAGCCATTCATTCAGCTTATCAATTAGGACTGTCAATTCCAGAGCAGCTTTCGATTGTCGGATATGATGATATTCAACTTGCGCAATATTCTATTCCTGCATTAACGACGGTTCATCAACCTAAGTTTCGATTAGGTCAGCAGGCTGTGGATCGTTTACTCGAGCGTATTCAATGTCCAGATATTGATACGAGAGTGATTGAACTGGAGCCTAGTTTAGTGGTTCGGGACAGTGTTCAGTCTATTTAACTTCAACGTGGGATAAGAAAGCCTTTTCGATAAGGTCTTAAGGTTCGATTTCGGCGTTAAATCTGTTTGTTATAGAGTAGCTATGGCGAAATGATGCTCCTTAAACTTCCAGATCAGAAAATAATTCCGATACGGGTTGCATGAAAAGCGATTCAGTTACGGATTTTTATCTAGGGATAACATTATTTAACCGAGTCTGAAACCGTTTGTTTTATAAACAAAATATTTCTTTTTTATTTTTATCTCATATCCTTTTGTCATAAAAAGCTTCGCAATTGGTGGATATAGTGGCATGATCTGCTGCCATTTTCTGGTTTAATTGCGACGATGCGGTCAGTTAGGCCATTATTGTTATAATGGAGAAGCGTCAATATCTCAGGGATAGCTCCCATGGTGTAATTCGGGACTCATGAAAATACCGTTATGATGAATCATTCAAATTATAATGAAGAGCGCTTTTCTGCGATTTTCTATATCTGTAGCTTTTTAGTATTTGTATTTAGCTTGTCGTTATTAATTCCTATTGCTATTTGTGTTATCTATAAAGAGAAAGATATTACAGCGTTTTTGATTACTTTTTTGATTACGTTCTCGATTGGATCATTTGGTAAATTACGAAAACGAAATTTTGAGATTCGCTTGAAAGGTCGTGATGGTTTTTTGGTCGTTGTGATTTTCTGGATCCTTTTTTCGATTATGAGCGCGCTACCGTTTCTTTTGGATCATCACCTTCATTTTACCGTTGCAGATGCCATTTTTGAGGGAGTTTCTGGTATTACGACAACAGGGGCATCGGTCATCCAAAATGTCGGCGGTGCCGCGAAAGCCATTCTTTATTACCGGGCACAGCTGAATTTCTTAGGTGGTTTGGGGATCATCGTTTTAGCGACTGCCATTTTTAGTTCATTGGGGATTGGTGGCTCGAAAGTGTATCTGTCTGAAGCCCCAGGTCCTCTTAAAGAAGACAAGTTAACGCCTAAATTGGCTGATACGGCGAAGCATCTCTGGCTTATTTATGCCGGGCTTGCTGTTGTGTGTGCACTGTCATTTTATCTGGCGGGAATGAATGTATTTGATGCAATTTGTCACAGTCTGGCCACAGTTGCTTTAGGTGGGTTTTCAACACATAGTAATAGCTTAGGTTTTTATCATAGCGATGCAATTGAAATGGTCGCCGGTGTTTTCTCATTACTCGCCGGGGTCAACTTTGCATTGTATTTCATTGCTATTAATCGTCGTAGTTTAAAGGTGATTTTTAAGGATGCTGAATTTCGCTTTTATATTTCGGTGGCTATGGCATTGGCTTTATTTACGATTGTTTCGTTATATTTTACCGGAACATATGATGCGACGAAGTCGTTTGTGCACGGGTTTTTCTTAAGTGCTTCTATGATGACTGATAATGGTCTAATGATTAACGGACTGAATCATTGGCCGACTTATGTGATGATTTTGCTATTGGCAAGTAGCTTTTTCGGTGGATGTGTCGGGTCTACCTGTGGTGGGATTAAAGTCATTCGTTTTTTGATTTTATACAAACGTAGTGAACTGGAACTTAAACAGCTGATTAACCCCAGAGCGATATATTTAATTAAACTGGGGAGTAACCGGGTTTCGGAAAGGGTGACAAACTCAGTCTATGGACTCTTTTTTATTTACTTACTGTTTGCCTGTTTGTTTATCTGGATACTGCTTGCTTTAGGGTATGATCTTAAAACTTCATTTGGAACGGTTGCGGCCTGTATGAATAATATGGGGATTGGATATGGAGATACGGTGTCTAGCTTTAGTTCGTTAAGTGAGTCCGCTAAATGGACTATGTCTGCAGCCATGCTGTTTGGGCGGTTGGAAATTTTCCCTATACTGATTGTGCTATCAAGAAGCTTCTGGCGTTCATAGCGCCAGAAGCGTGTTTGTTTGATAGGTTAGAGTTGGATTGGTCCTGCGCCATTTGTTGGCAGGCAGACATAGATATTAGCTGTCAATCCGGTGGCTTTTGGATAATGTAGTCTAACGTTTTGACAAACCTCTTCGGTTAAAGCATGCGGGACCAGCGCAACGACGCAACCGCCAAATCCACCTCCGGTCATACGAACACCTCCCTGACCTTTGAGCACCTCACTTACAATTGCAACAAGTTGGTCAATGGCCGGGACAGTAATTTCAAAATCATCGCGCATGGAGCGATGTGACTCAGCCATTAATTGGCCCATTTGCTTGAGATCGCCTTGCCTTAGCGCTTGGCATGCTTTGAGCGTTCGTGCATTCTCAGTAATGACATGCTTAGCCCGTTTGGCCACGATGGGGTTCAGTTCATGTTGACGGGCTTTGAATTGTTCAACATCGAGATCTCTGAGTGCTTTGATATCAAAGAAACGGGCTGCCTGCTCACACTGTTTACGTCTTGTATTATATTCACTATCTACCAATCCGCGTTTAACGTTTGAGTTGATAATAATCACATCAATGGCATCTGGCATTGTGACGGATTCGGTTGTTAGAGAACGACAGTCGATAAGTAATGCTTTACCTGTTTCACCGAGTGCTGAAATAAATTGGTCCATGATGCCACAATTACAGCCGACGAATTGATTCTCAGCTTGTTGACCATTGAGTGCGATGACCTTTCCATCAAGATTAAGCTTATTAAGTTGATTAAATGTTTCTCCGACAGCAACTTCCAATGAAGCGGATGAACTGAGTCCTGCGCCCTGAGGAACGTTACCACTAATGACTAAGTCGGCACCGGTAATAGTACAACCACGTCGACAGAGATATTTAATGACACCTCGTACATAGTTAGCCCATAAATAATCTGGATGGGGCTGTAGTTCACCGCTTGGCTCGAATTCATCAATTTGATGGTCATAGTCTGCTGAAATAACTCGAATCTTCCCAGTATTTGTTTTGGCAGCACTGATCACTGTTGCATAGTTGATGGCGCAGGGAAGGACAAAGCCATCATTATAATCAGTATGCTCACCGATTAAATTAACACGAGCCGGAGCTTGAATTGCATGGGTTGGAAAATATCCAAAATGTTGCTGAAAAATTTGTTGGGTTGCGCGAACCAGAATATCAATGTTCATACTATTTCCTTTTATTGCTGTTCGCTGTAATGGGTGTGGCTGACCTGGCGTAACCGTTGAGCGGCCTGCTCCGCCGTCAGATCGCGTTGACTTTCGGCTAACATTTCATAGCCCACCATGAATTTTCGAACGCTTGCCGAGCGTAACAATGGGGGATAAAAATGCGCATGAAGCTGCCAGTGAGTTGCATCGGTTTCTGATTGATTAAATGCTGCCCCGTGCCATCCCATTGAATAAGGGAATGAGCATTGGAATAGATTGTCATAACGACAAGTCAACTCTTTTAATATGTGGCTGAGTGTTTGCCGATGTGCCGGGGTTAGTTGTGGCAAGCGTTCCACTTTGAATCGGGGAAGCAATAATGTTTCAAATGGCCAGGCAGCCCAATATGGAATGACCGCAATCCAGTCGTCGTTGATACAGACGATCCGTTCTTGTTTGGTGGCTTCCTGCTTTGCGTAATCAAGCAACAGAGGTTGATGATGCTGCTGGAAATATGCAAGTTGTTGTTGATCTTCTGTAATTGCTTCATTCGGTAAGAAGCTATTTGCCCAAATTTGACCATGAGGATGCGGGTTCGAGCACCCCATCATCGATCCTTTATTTTCGAAAACTTGAACCCAGGGATAGGTTTTCCCTAGTTCAGCACTTTGTTCTGCCCATGTATTAATCACAGACAATAGCTCGGATTCGGTTAATTTCGGTAACGTTTTGCTGTGATCGGGGGAGAAACAGATCACTCGGCTAAGACCTCGGGCTGTTGAAGCCTGAAAAAGAGGCTCTTCACTGGGAGGAACATCAGGCGTATCTGTTTTTAATGCCGCAAAATCATTGTCAAAGACGTAGGTTTCTTGATAGTCAGGGTTCTTCTCCCCGGTAATTCGGGAATTTCCAGGGCACAGGTAACAGTTCGGATCATGGCTAGGACGAACTGAACGATCAGGTTCGTCTTGTTGACCTTGCCATGGGCGTTTGGCTCGATGTGGTGAGACCAGAACCCATTGACCGGTGAGTGGGTTATAACGGCGATGGGGATGTTCAGTTGGTTCAAAAACACTCATAATAACCTCGTAAATTGATTAATCTGGATAGCCTTCGGGATTTTGAGATTGCCATCGGAGGGTATCAGCTGCCATATCGGCCAAGGAGCGAGAAGCATGCCAGTGCAGTTCTTGTTTTGCTTTTTCAGGAGCCGCCCAACATTCGGCAATATCGCCGGCACGGCGAGGGCAAATTTGATAAGCCAGCGAGCGGCCACAGGCTAGTTCAAAGGCCTTGAGTACTTGCAACACGCTGTAACCGCGACCAGTTCCCAGGTTATAGGTATGAACGCCTGGTTCGTTGATTTTGTGGCGTAAGGCAGCAATATGACCTTCGGCCAAATCCATAACATGGATGTAGTCGCGAACGCCGGTCCCATCAGGCGTTGGGTAGTTGTCACCAAAGACGGATAACTGGGGGCGACGGCCGACCGCGACCTGAGCAATGTAAGGTGCTAAGTTATTAGGGATCCCTTGAGGGTCTTCTCCCATAGAGCCGCTAGGATGAGCTCCGACGGGATTGAAATAGCGCAATAACGTGATAGACCAGTCGGGCTGAGCGAGAGACAAATCTTTTAGGATCCGCTCGATAACCAGTTTGGATTGCCCGTAAGGGTTTGTGGCACTCAGTGTGGGAAAATCTTCACGAATAGGCATTGACTCTGGTTCGCCGTAAACGGTGGCCGAGGAGCTGAAGATAATGCGTTTGACCTGGGCGGCTTGCATGGCCTGAAGGAGGTTAAGGGTTCCAGCGACATTATTTTGATAATAGTCGAGTGGTTTTTCGACGGATTCGCCAACGGCTTTCAGGCCAGCAAAGTGGATCACTGCTTCGATGTCGTACTGTTTGAACAGGTTATCGAGTTGTTGACGGTTGAGAATATCTCCCTGGTGGATAATCGGTGCTTTTCCACTGAGGGCCGTGATCCGCTCAATGACACTGGGTTTACTGTTGCAAAAATTGTCAAAGATGATGGGAGTAAAACCAGCCTGTTGTAGACAAAGACAGGTATGGCTTCCGATATAGCCGGCTCCTCCGGTGACCAATATATTTTTCATAGCAGAACCTTTGTTTTTATGAAAACACTTCATGAGATCAGCGTCAGTGTTAATCTCAAGAAACGATCTGTTTATCACTATGCTTATAGCATCTTTACTGTATTTCTAATTTTCCACATTAAATTATTTTTTGATTAACGTTTTCATTAGAATTTTTTTTTAAAACTTAGAGGGAAAGAATATCCTCTCTTCCTATTTTTATAATTTTTTGTAAACGTTTACCCTATACTCTATTATGCTTTTCGATGGTTTTGGATTGAAATCTCATCGTTTCGTGATTGTTATCACAAAGCATTTTATTTCATGGGGTAATCCCGGACGGGATGACGTCTATTGTCATATTCGGTATGATTTAAACTCATCATGATATGTTATTAAACAATATGATTTGCTTTGAAAATGGTGCTGTTTCGATGTTCAAAAAATGTGACATGTCATCATTTTTTTAGATCATGACTTAATATCAATTCGATTTAGAACATAACGGATTTGAGTAGGGAAAAGCCCCAGATTACTTTAATCAATGCAATAACCGAATCTGGGGAAAGGCTCCAAAAAGCTAATCGAGGATAAAATTGCTACTATCCAGCCATATTTTTAATTCAGATTTTAATTTATCCGATGAGCGACCAAAGATGGCCTGTACTTCATGATCGATGATGATGACCCCTCTTGCTCCCATACTCTGAAGTTTTTCTGCATCTATAAGGGGGATTTGAGCTACTTTAACCCGAAGACGAGTCAGACAGGCATCAATATCTTTGATATTGGCTTGTCCTCCCAATGCAGTGACTAAGTCGGCACATTGTGCATCAAGCTCCTGATGGTTTTTTGCTTCATCCATTTGATTACTAAGGACCTTTTTGGTCTGAGGTATTAGATCCGAAATTTTCATATATCAGTCCTTGTTCAATGTTTTTTTTAAAATAGTGAACCCGAGGCCAGAAATCGTTTGATTTCCTGAACGGGGTTGTTTTGATAAAAGATCAATGTAAGGTTGTTCCAGAAAGATAGATTGTTCTGTATCAGTGAAATTTTGCACGAAGATATATTGATGTGTTTTATCGTATCTGACTTGAGCGGTTACACCATCGGGAAGGGTGTTTAATGCCTGGGTGAGTTTTAAACGATTGACCAATGTTTTTGTAAAATCGGCATGGAAACGTTCATCATTTCTGGATGCAATGTAGTAACTTTTCCCTTTGCCATATTGATGTTCGGTGACCGCTGGGTAGTTGTGATAAAAATCTTTCTCATAGCGAGCCAGAGCGATCGCCCCCTCAAGATGAATTAGATCACAAAGATGGACGGCTTGATACGATCCAGATAATCCAAATGTATTATCAGCAATGGCACCGATCGAGTTTGATTCATCATCATATAAGCTATCGATCTCTTCTGACCAGATCCCTAAAACTGGTCTCAGAGGGCCAGGGAATCCACCTAGATAGCATCGATCATCTGCATCGACAATACCACTCCAATAGGTGGAGACAAAATGCCCGCCTTGTTGAACAAATGTGTTAATATGTTTGGCGAAACTGGCTTTAACCATATATAGCATGGGGGCGATAACCAGTTTATATTGGCTGAGGTCACAATCCTGGTTGATAATGTCAACGGTTATTCCCATTTCCCAGAATGGCCGATAGTGGTCATTGACTGTTTTTTCGTAAAATAGCCCCTGATTTCGTGGCCCTTGAGCGTTATCCATGGCCCAGCGACTATCCCAATCGAATACGATTGCCACTTCGGCCTGGCAGCGGGTTTGAGTTATTTCAGGTAGCTTCTCAAGGATTTCTCCCAGTGCGGTAACTTCTCTGCCGACACGAGTGTCGATATGACCAACATGATCAACGACGGCCCCATGGAATTTTTCGACAGAACCGCGGCTTTTTCGCCATTGAAAATATTGAACTGAGTTGGAACCATGCGCAATGGCCTGTAAAGACGATAATATGTGCATGCCTGGTTTTTTCAGCTTACTAATCGGTTGCCAATTGGTTAGACTGGGGGTTGATTCCATTAATAAAAAAGGTTGTCCACCCTTAAGCGTCCTCATCAGATCATGGTACATCCCAATATAAGCGGCGGTTCGATCATCACGCCATTCTCCATGCCAAAGAGGATAATTATCCCAAGAGACCATATCAATTGCTTTGGCAAGTTCCCAATAATCGTAGTCATAGAAATATTCCATAAAATTTGCAGTGACTGGAATATCTGGATTGAACGATTTGACAATACCTGCTTCATATTTACAAAAATCAGTAACCTGATGGGTATTGAAGCGTTTCCAATCAAGATTTAAGCCATGAATACTGACTTCACCTCGCTCAGATGGTGATTCCAATTGACTCCAATCTGTGTAGGTGTGACTCCAGAAATGACTCCACCAAGCATTGTTGAGGTTTTCTAGTGTTTGATATTTTGTTTTGAGCCAGTTGCGAAATGTGCTCTGACAAATTTCGCAATGGCATTCACCACTATATTCATTGGACAGATGCCAGCCAATAACCGCTGGGTGGTGGCTATATCGCTCTGCTAGTTTGGTATTGATGATCCGGACTCTATCGCGATAAACCGGAGAGCTCATGCAATGGTTATGGCGACCGCCGTGTAATGCTCGTACCCTATTTGCATTGACTCGTAAAACTTGTGGATACTTTTGAGACATCCATGCGGGTCGGGCACCACTTGGTGTGGCTAAAAGGACCCGAATTCCATGTTGGAATAATTTGTCCATGATGTGATCGAGCCACTCAAAATGAAAGATTCCCTCGCGGGGCTCGAGCATACTCCAGCTGAATATCCCAACTGACATCACATTACAATGAGTCTGTTGCATCATTTGGATATCGGCATCAATGATCTCTGGATGGTCAAGCCACTGTTCTGGGTTATAATCTGCACCATGGAGCATGGCTGGGAAATCCATCATGGTGTATTTCTTATGAGACATAGTCAGACAATCCTCAACCTTTTAGTTAAATTCTTGAATTGATGGTAATACATGCCCGTTGCAATTGAATAGGTCTTGATTTTCCCGGGAATTTCCTTCTTTCCATTTGTCATGGATATATTTCATTCCCGATTGTGTAGCCCAGGTTGCACCGTGAACCGGAAGCCATAAGGGTTCCCAATAAAACAACCCTTTTCCGCGATGATCTTTGATATTGACAATCGATTGAATAAGATCGTGCAGATAGTCGGCTTGCCCTTGCACCGATGCGGGATAACCCGATTTAGCTGCTTCTTTTTTCCCAAAATTATTTTCTGCGTTGTCACAATTTTTTGTGGTGTACCCATATTGAGTTTCAACCACAATGACGTCTTTATGATATTTCTCTGAGACTTTATTGAGATTGGCCTGAAGGGCTTGAATAGAACCATCCCAATAAGGATAAAAAGAGACGCCGATGATATCGAAAGGCACATGTCGTTTGGTGATTTCACCGAACCACCACTTGAACATATTTTCATCGGCACCTTTTGCTAAATGGAGCATGATCTTCGCGTGAGGGGCTGCCTGTTTGGCTCCTGAAATACCCGATTTAAGTAGTGCAGCAAGTCGATCAAATTCTCCGCCGCCTTGCCCCCAGCTTTTTCCTGTCGGCCATAAAATACCACCGTTAATTTCGTTGCCAATTTGGATCATATCCGGTGTAACACCCGCTTTTTTAAAAGCCTTCACGCTTTGTAGCGTATACTGATGTAGTGCTTTTTTGAGTGTATTAAAGTCATAATTAGCCCAGGCTTTGGGTTTAAATTGTTTACCTGGATCGGTCCAAAAATCACTGTAGTGGAAGTCGAGTAGCAGTTTTAATCCCTGTTGATGCGCTGCTTTGGCGAGTTTGATGTCAGTTGCTAAATCGTTATTACCACCGCCATAAGGATGACCCGCTTTATCTTTTGGATCATTCCACAGGCGTAACCGGACGTAATTGAACCCGTTGTCTTTGAGAATTTTTAATGGATTTTCTGATTTGTTATGGCGGTTGTAGAAAATCCCTCCGTGAGTTTGTACAACGTTTAAAGTGGAGATATCAGCCCCTTTAATAAATCCGGGAGGGGTTGATACCGGTTTGATATTGACCGCACTGGCTGCCATAGCGGTTGCTGAACTGCCTACAAATAATACTAAGGATGATAATAATACGGTTTTTTTCATGATGTTTAGATATGGGTTCATTATCCTTTGCTCCCGCCAGCGGTTAATCCTGAAACGAAGTATTTTTGAAGTGATAGAAAAACCAGGGCTACAGGTACTGAAATTAGTACCGCACCGGCTGCGTAGGTGGTGTAACTGGCTCCCATTTTTTGTGATACGAGATTGTATAAGCCGATGGGTAGCGTGTATTTATCCGGTGTTCTTAAAATAGTACTGGAGAGAATAAAATCTCCAAGTGGACCGGTAAACGAAAAGAGTGCAATGACGGCAATAATCGGTTTGGACAATGGCATGATAATTTCAATGAAGATGCGGATATTACTTGCGCCATCCATTCGGGCTGATTCATCTAGATCTTTGGGAATCGCATCTAAATACCCTTTCATCAGATAGGTATTCATTGGGATCATACCTCCGACATATACCAGAACCAGGGCAATATGGCTATTGACTAGTCCAAGCATTTGCGCGAGTACAAAGATGGCAATCAGAGCTGAGAACTGGGGAATCATTTGCAATAGTAAAAACAGCATGAGTCCATTTTGGCGTCCTTTGAACCGAAATCGTGAGAATGAATAAGCTGTAAAGCTGACACAGATGAGGGTCAGAATCATCGTCATGATGCTGATCTTCATTGAGTTGTAATACCAAGTCAGGTAAGGAATATGGCCATCAAACAATTCACGGTAATGAATCGTTGACAGGTTTTTTGGGATTAAGTCGGTACTCAGTAGACTACTCCCCGGATTGAGTGATGCACCGACTGTCCAGATCAATGGATAGATGATAATAACGGTTACGGCGAGTAAAACCAGGTAAGTAAGTGACAGCCGAATGCCATTTCTGAATTTAGTACTTTCTAACATGTGCTGTTCTCCTACATCAAATCATCGTCTTTAAACGAGTTGGTTGTTTTGAATTGCCATAAGGCAATACTGACGACAAAGATTGAAAGTAAGATGGTTATTGCTGCTGCAATAGCATACTGAGAAGATGACATGGTCAATTTGTAGATCCATGAGACCAGAATGTCTGTTCCTCCTGCATTGGAGTTAGCGACTGCTGGACCTCCGTTATTGAATAGATAGATGATATTGAAGTTGTTAAAGTTAAATGTGTATTGGGTGATAATGATCGGTGCAATTGAATAGAGCACCAGTGGAAGCGTGATGGATTTTAATTTCTGCCAGGCATTGGCTCCGTCAATGGTTGCAGCTTCATAGAGATCATCTGGTATCGCCTGAAGAACACCGGTTGTCATGGCAAAAACAAATGGGAATCCGAGCCAGGTTTGCATCATGATTAATGCAACTTTTGTCCAGAATGGGTCTGTCATCCAAGCTTTAGGGGTGATCCCGAGCATTGGAAGTAATGTACTATTGATAACACCGAACGATTCGTTGAACATCCCTGAAAAGACTAAGATAGTGACGAATCCAGGAACAGCCCACGGTAAAATCAGAATGGTACGGATGATCGGTTTGAATTTTAGATCTTTTTGATTCACTAAAATGGCTAACAAAACCCCTGCCGCGCACTGGAGAGTTGTTGCAACCAGTGTCCAGACCACTGTCCATTGCAAGACATCGAAGAAAGTATTGCGCCAGAAACTTAATTTGAAAATATTGACAAAGTTTCTAAACCCAACCCAGCTGACTAACCGTGCTGGTGGCGTATGGTAAAGATTGTAGTTGGTAAATGCGATGGTAAATCCGAAAACAATCGGGAAAACGACAACAAAAACTAACAGAATAAAACTGGGTGATGTCATAAAATAAGGGAAGCCATCTTTGACCAGTAGCTGATATTGTTCTCTGATTCCGCCTGTTCTTATTCCTTTATCGCGTTGATGTCCGCAGCGATAAGCATCATGAATGCTCCAATAATAAACTGCGAATAGCATCAACGAAATAATGACGGCAATGATCCCTTTAGCCAGCAAGAAGATTGAATTATCTCTGGGCAGTTCAGTACCTAAGGTAATGAGTCCCCAATAGCCTTTGACTAAAAAGTCATAAAAACATCCCCCCAGGCTGAATATAAGGATCATAAACATGATCCCTTTGAGATATTCTTTATTAAAAATTTGTCCTAGCCCTGGGAATAAGGAGCAAAGAGCTGATCTTCCCCTATATGAGTTTAACCAAGAGGGGGTTGAATCGTGCGTGCTAATCAAGATGATGACTCCTTTTATTCGGCCTGGTTAAATATCAAACCAGGCCATCACCGATGATTACATTATTGTTCTGCGTGTGTGACTTCGATCTGCATTTTGATATTACTGACTGCGGTATCCAGTGCTGGTTTAACTTTTTGTTTACCAGTTGCAACGAGTTGTAATGCGCTATTAATTGGTGTCCAGATGGTTTGCATTTCTGGAACATTAGGCATTGGTGTTGCGTATTTAGCTTGTTCTGCAACAGCAATCGCATGTTTATTTTTGGTAAAGTCAGGATCTTTAAGCAGAGATTTTAATGCTGGAATTTCACCCGTTTTATTAAACCGAATTTTTTCGTATTTGGTTTTATTGATGAATTTAATAAATTGCAGTGCGAGTTCTTTATTCTTCGAATAGCTAGAAACAACATACCCTTTAACACCTAATAATGATTTCATATGTTTACCATTAGACAGTAATGGTAATGGGGCGACTCCATAGTCAACACCTGCATTTTTATATGGTTCAAAAGCCCAGGGACCATTAAAAACAATCGCTGCTTTTTGCTCAGTAAACATGGAATCAATTGCATTTAACCCAGTACTACCAATAATTCCTGATGGGAATATGCCTTTTTTAAAATATTTTTTAATCAGTTTAACTGCTTGGATACTTCCTTTATTATTTAGACCGATATCATTGAAATTAAATGAGCCATCTGCATTTTTTCCAAAGATATATCCGCCATATCCTGCCATCACACCATAGGCATAATAGACTTGGTCAAATTTAGCGAGCAGCCCATATTTACCTTCTTTTCTTTCTTTTTCCGATAACTTATAAATTTCTGAGAGTGTTTTAGGAGGGTGATTGACCATTTTTTTATTGTAAAACATCACAATACTTTCAACGGCTTTAGGGATTCCGTATTGGGCATTCTTATAGTTTAGAGCATTGACGGCTGGCGTCGTATATTGACTTAAATATTTTGGTGTGACATTTAGTTTTGAAATAAGTCCTTGGATGACGGCTCCACCAACCTGGTCATTTGGAATGACCAATACATCGGGGCCAATACCTGCAGGACCATCAAGCCGTAATTTTTCAATTTGTTGAGCAAAAGGCATTTCTAAAACATTAACTTTCACTGAATATTTCTGTTCAAATGCTTTGACAGCATCCGCAATACCTGATGATTTTTTAATATCTTCCCAAACTAATAATTTATGACTATTTGTGGCGGCAAGTGCTGTCTTGCCAACGACTCCGGCGAAAGCTGCAGAAATCATAAGAGCGGTTGCAAGTTTACTCAGTTTCATATCGATTCCTTAATAATGACTCAGATGAAAACATAATTATCTTGGCCTCCTGGGGGTACCGGTTACACTAGTCGGCGATTAGGGGAGGTTGCTGGTCCTTATTTTTAACTGGACAGGTTTGCTGTCGGAATCTAGTAGACTTTCTTATGATTTCGATTGCTACAATTTGTATCGATAAGTGTGATCTAAAGCTCGAAAATACCCCCTTTTTGTGAAAGCGATTACACTTTTTAAAGTTCTTGGTAGTCAGAGCAATATTAGAGGTGTTAGTTTCTGTCCTAGAAATTAGTGGTATCGTTTTTTTAGATTATAAACGCTCCCTAAAGTATGTGTTTATATTGGTAAATCTAAATCGACTCGACAAGTGTCAAAAGGAATAGTGAATGGCCAGTATTCAGTTAAATAATGTCATAAAAAGGTACGCCAATTCGGAGGCTATCCATCAAGTCAACTTGGAGATTCATGATGGTGAATTTACCGTTTTTGTTGGCCCTTCAGGTTGTGGTAAGTCAACATTATTGCGAATGATTGCAGGCTTGGAAGAAATTTCAGGCGGACAAATCAGTATTGATAATCAGGTCGTTAACGATGTGGCTCCATCAAAACGTGGCATTGCGATGGTCTTCCAGTCTTATGCCCTTTATCCCCACATGACCGTAGCTGATAATATCTGTTATGGATTAAAGGTGAGTGGTGTCGGAAAGGCTGAGCGATATCATCGGGCTGAAATGGTGGCTAAAACGCTACAATTGTCCGATTTGTTGGATCGAAAACCTAAACAGTTATCGGGGGGCCAACGGCAACGCGTTGCAATTGGTCGGGCTATTATTCGTAACCCTAAAGTATTTTTGTTTGATGAGCCTCTATCTAACTTAGATGCAGAGCTTCGGGTTGAGATGCGTCTCTATATTGCGAAGTTACATCAAGAGTTGGGGAACACCATGATCTATGTGACGCATGATCAAGTAGAAGCGATGACACTAGCAGATAAAATTGTTGTGCTTCATGATGGTCGGGTTGAACAGGTCGGAGCTCCAATGGAACTTTACTACAAGCCTAAGAATCTATTTGTAGCTGGATTCATTGGTTCGCCTAAGATCAACTTTGTGTCTGCAATAGTTACATCTATTGAAACTGATTATGTTGCTTTTAACATCCATGAACAAGTTGAAATTCAATTAGAAAATCGGAACCTACCTTTATCTGTTGGTGATTCTGTCACACTAGGAATCAGACCCGAAAAAATATCTCAATCGCAAGATGGTATAACGTTACCTTTTCATTGTGAAGTCGTAGAGAGATTGGGCAATAGTACCTACGTTTTTGGTCAAGTGTGTGGGATTGATCAATTTAAGATTTTATTGCCAGGTGATCAGGAATTTAAACCTTATCAAACTGTGGATGTTTCATTTCAGTCTCAGGATTGCCTTATTTTCAATGATAGTGGAGATTGTATTAATTCATAGAGAGAGAAATTAATTAAATTAAAGTTAACTGATTTAACAAATAAAATAACTTGGTTTGAATGATGCTGGGTATTTTAAATAGTCTATGAATATCGTCATAATTTTATTTTTAATTATGTCTTTAGATTATTATGTTCTTCATTCAATTCGGGGGTATTAAATTAACTAATAACATAATAGATTTTAATACGATTTATTTTATATAGCTATACCCTACATATAAGGAGATAACTGACATGTTAAAGAATGTCTTGCTATATTCATCATTAGGAATAACAGCATTAGCCCCTATTGCTTCTTTAGCTGATACAAATCCATGGTTTTCTACAGATCATTTATATCAGCCCCAATTAAGTGGATATTTTAGAAGTGGTCTTGGTACCTCAACTCATTCAGGTGGAACTCAATCAAAAGATAATTTTGCTAAACAAATGGTAGGCCGCTTGGGTAATGAATTTGATACTTACGCTGAATTAGGGTTGGGTGAAGAAGTTTATAATAAAGATGGAAAATCATTTTATGTTGATTCAATGATTTCAATGGAAAGTGATGGATTTAATGGAACTGAGACAACATCTAATTCGAGTACAACTGGTACGAAATTTGGTATTAAACAATTAAATATTCGCGCTAAAGGATTATGGTCATCGCACCCAGATACAATTCTCTGGGCTGGTAAACGGTTTTATCAACGACATGATTTACATATCATTGATACTAAGTACTGGGATATCTCTGGCTATGGTGTTGGTCTCGAAAATTTTAAAACCGGACCTGGTAACTTGTCTGTAGCTTGGCTTCGAGGTGACGCTTCTGGCGATAATGCAACTCATATCGGACCAAACGGTAATAAATATACGGATGATCTGAATATCAACTATGCCGATATTCGGTATGCTGGACTTTCTCCATGGGCTGGCTCATGGGTTGAGTTAGGTATTGATTATGCGATGCCAAATAAATCGAGTGGCCAAAAAGACGTGACGACCAGTTCAGGCGGCGTTCATTATAAAGATGCTAAAAATGGTGTGATGGCAACTGCTGTTTTGGGGCAGAAAATAGCTAAATTTTATACGACTTTTGTTGCTCAATATGCCAATAAAGGCCTGGCTCAAAACATGACATCTCAGGGGGGTGGTTGGTACGATGCTTGGAATGATAGTCGTGATGCGACAGGGTATCGCTTTATCAATACATCTAACTTGCAACTGACGAAGCAATTTAGTGTTGATTATGTGCTGATCTATGGCCAATCTCATAATATTGATGGTGGAGGTCAGGATCAGCGGTTAGTTTCTGCGGTCACTCGTCCGATTTATCAGTGGAATAATTATATGAAAACGATGGCTGAGGTTGGATATTTTAATCTGAAAAAATCCGATACATCGAATTCTGATATGGCGGGTCATAAATTCACAATTGCTCAGGCGTGGTCTGCAGGTCCAGGGTTATATGCTCGTCCAGAAATTCGTCTTTATGCTACATATATTAAAGATGATAAAGGCACATCGTCTAGCATTGCTGATGCAAATGAAAACCATGATTTTCGGTTTGGTGTTCAGGGCGAAGTGTGGTGGTAACCCCAGATTGAATAGAATCCTTTATATTAATTTAGATCGGACTTCGGTTCGATCTCTTTGAGGAATGATATATGAAGCGTGGGTTGAGTTGTTTTATTGGAATGATGTTGCTAAGTGGCTGCGCGGGCTATTCTGGTTCAGGGAATAGCTCCATCGATTCAATCGATGCAGGGTTCACTTATGCGAATGTTCTTCACTCCCATTCTGTATGCTGTCAATCATATCGTCAAATTGATTACCAGATGGCTATGAATGGTGTAAATGAACCGATATCGATTACAGAAAATTCGCCTGTATTTAATTTCTCAGATGGTAAAGCGTTTTTTGCTGCATACCAGGTTGCACAAAATAAAGATGGTACGAAAGAAAAAGTTAATCTGTATTTTGATCTTAGTCAAAATCTCTTTTTACCTAAAATTATTATTCTGGATCAAGATTTTAAAATAACATCGATATTAGATAATAGTTTTATTGCTAAGGATCCTGCTTATTTTATTCAGCAAGGTGTGGTTAACCGCCAATTTGTTATGGGGGGATCAAGCCGGAAGTATTTTATTGTTTATACGCCAGTATCTTTATTAAAGCAGTCATTTAAAGTAGAAACAGAAAAAGCTATTTTTAACCGTAAACATGCATATGCTCCGCCCCCAATGGGATTGCGTTATAAACAGATCCGATTTTCTCAGTTTGGTTCTTTTGATATGTCCATCAACAATCTTGTCACATCAGATCTTGATAGCAAGACTTCAGAACAATCTCCTCGTGATGGCGCGTCTCATCGTCGGGGATATATGCAGTTTATGAAAGGGCTGTATTCACCAAAACCTCTAGCGTTGCAGATTCAGGAAAGACAGTTACGTCAAGCGCTCTATCAGGCGTTAAAAACGAAACAATATGAAAAAGCATTTCGTTTGTACCGCAAAGCTCGTGCACAAGGGGTCAATGCAGCGGATCGAATTTTTTTAGAGGCACTGAATCAAGCTGAATGATGATCAGCTTGATGACTGGCTTTACAAATTCGGAATAATTAGTCGGGATAGCCTTCGGGATTTTGAGATTGCCATCGGAAGGTATCAGCTGCCATATCGGCCAAGGAGCGAGAAGCATGCCAGTGCAGTTCTTGTTTTGCTTTTTCAGGATCTGCCCAACATTCGGCAATATCGCCGGCGCGGCGAGGGCAAATTTGATAAGCCAGCGAGCGGCCACAGGCTAGTTCAAAGGCCTTGAGTACTTGCAACACGCTGTAACCGCGACCAGTTCCCAGGTTATAGGTATGAACGCCTGGTTCGTTGATTTTGTGGCGTAAGGCAGCAATATGACCTTCGGCCAAATCCATAACATGGATGTAGTCGCGAACGCCAGTCCCATCAGGCGTTGGGTAGTTGTCTCCAAAGACGGATAACTGGGGGCGACGGCCGACCGCGACCTGAGCAATGTAAGGTGCTAAGTTATTGGGGATCCCTTGAGGGTCTTCTCCCATAGAGCCGCTAGGATGAGCCCCGACGGGATTGAAATAGCGCAATAACGTGATAGACCAGTCGGGCTGAGCGAGAGACAAATCTTTTAGGATCCGCTCGATAACCAGTTTGGATTGCCCGTAAGGGTTTGTGGCACTCAGTGTGGGAAAATCTTCACGAATAGGCATTGACTCTGGTTCGCCGTAAACGGTGGCCGAGGAGCTGAAGATAATGCGTTTGACCTGGGCGGCTTGCATGGCCTGAAGGAGGTTAAGGGTTCCAGCGACATTATTTTGATAATAGTCGAGTGGTTTTTCGACGGATTCGCCAACGGCTTTCAGGCCAGCAAAGTGGATCACTGCTTCGATGTCGTACTGTTTGAACAGGTTATCGAGTTGTTGACGGTTGAGAATATCTCCCTGGTGGATAATCGGTGCTTTTCCACTGAGGGCCGTGATCCGCTCAATGACACTGGGTTTACTGTTGCAAAAATTGTCAAAGATGATGGGAGTAAAACCAGCCTGTTGTAGACAAAGACAGGTATGGCTTCCGATATAGCCGGCTCCCCCGGTAACTAAAATGGCAGGCATGTATGGCTCCGTAAGTAAAGTAGTTAAAAAGTGGTTATTGTGATGAAGTATTCAGACACGATAAACACATAGACGATGATGTCCTGTTAGCATCAACGGAATATGTTATTTTATAATGATAATCATGGTGATATATGCAAGCTTGTGGCGTTAGATGTGTTGATGATAGCAGAAAAATGAAAACCAATAATAATTGAAGAGGGAATATGGCCACAATAAAAGATGTTGCCAGTTTATCTGGAGTCTCTGTTGCGACGGTATCTCGCGTCATTAACGGTTCACCCAAAGCGGGTGCAAAGTCGCGTGAACGAGTCCGTCAGGCAATGGCTGAATTACATTATCAACCTAATGCCAGTGCCAGAGCTTTAGCGCACCAGGATTCCGAAATGCTGGGATTGGTGGTAGCTGATGTATCAGACCCTTTCTTTGGTGCGATGGTTAAATCAGCCGATAGCGTGGCAATTGAGCATAAAAAATTCTTATTAGTCGGTAATGGGTACCATGATGCTGAACGCGAACAGCAAATGATTGAGCAGATGCAACGGCATCGTTGTCGAGCATTGGTTGTTCATGCGAAAAAGCTTTCTGATCAGAGCCTTGGTGAGTATTTTGAGCAGATTCCGGGCATGGTTGTTATTAACCGTATGGTGAAAGGGTATGAGGATCGCTGCCTTGCTTTAGATGACCACTATGGATCTTGGCTGGCCACATCGCATTTATTATCTCAAGGCCATCGGAGAATCGGTTTTTTATGTTCGAATCATCTGATTTCTGATGCTGAAGATCGATTACGCGGTTATAAGGATGCGCTCAAAGAGTATGGTTTTGAGTTTGAAAAAGAGCTTGTATCTTATGGTTCGCCTGATAATACTGGAGGTGAGTCAGCAATGACCGAGTTGCTTAATTTTTGCAGTGATTTTTCAGCCATCATCTGTTACAACGATCCGATGGCAGCTGGTGCGATGGCTATTTTACATGACAATAATCTATCCGTTCCAACCCAGGTTTCTGTTGTTGGATTCGACGATATTTTTGTTTCTCGTTATCTTTATCCCAGATTGACAACCATTCATTATCCAATGGTTCCTATGGCCCATAAAGCGGCAGAAATTGCGATTTGTCTTGCCAATGGTGATGAACCCCCCTCTGGTGCAGGTTTTTATAAGCCAACATTAATCCGTCGTCAATCAGTTCGTTTGTTAACACCATGAGCAAACATATATATTTTATTGGTATGCCTGAGCGGGCCATAATTGGCCCTGATATTTCCTATTTACATCTATTTCTTATAAAATTTGTCTAAAAATCAAGTATTCTTAGTGCATATATTCTGTATATGTTGCGATATCGTGTTCAGTTGATTTTCTTCACACATAAAAAATATCCCATCAATAGATAATTCAGATCATGTATGAATTTCTTATGTAGCATTTGATGATGCTTGTCAGAGGATTAAGCTTTTTTGTGTTGCTTGCGCTATAAATTCGGGATTATTGTCATTTTTTATGTGATTGAAATATTTTCTTAACATATAGCGCGTTACTCTAGAGTGGCTGTTTGTGATGGTTTTTTCAGCGTAATGCTGTTTGTTCAGATGAATTGGTCGTGTGATATGGGCCGGTAGTTATCGATATTGATGATATTCGAATGTTGAATAAACGGATAGCAAATGCGGCTCTGGAGGTTTTTTAAACTCGTCTTGTACGAGGTTCTCGATAATTAATGGTGTTAGGTCTAAGGATGAGTGAACAAAGTATGCCCGTAACTGAAAAAGACCGTGCAATTAAGCAAACTGGTCAGCTCCTCTATTCAACGAAAGAACAAGACCGAGCGAAACCGTCACGCTCGGTCAGGACATTATTTATTTCTGATGTTCACTTAGGTACGAGGGCATGTCAGGCTGAATTATTAGCTGATTTTTTATTAAGTCATGATGCCCAGGCGATCTTTTTGGTTGGCGATATCATGGAAGGCCATTGTCTGACCAGACGAAAACGCTGGAGTTTACGGCATAACCGAGTTATTCAGATCTTGTTTGAAAAGGTCAGGCAAGGAACCCGAGTGATTTATATTCCGGGAAATCATGATCATTTGATGCGGCGCTGTATCGGGCAAAGTTTTCAGGGGATAGAGATCAGGCAAAATGCACTATATGAAGGTGCGGATGGTCGTGTTTATTTTGTAACTCATGGCGATCAATTTGATGTCGTTCAAAAGAGAATGCGTTGGCTAGCCAGTGTCGGGCATGGTGGATACCATGCATTATTATCGATTAATGGTGGCGTGAATCGTATCCGTCAAATGCTGGGGTGGGAATATTGGTCATTATCTCAGTGGGCAAAGCAAAAAGTGAAGCAAGTTGTGACTCGCGTAAGTCATTTTGAGCAAAGCCTGTGTGAAGAAGCCAAATATAACGGTGCTGATGGTGTGGTATGCGGACATATTCACCATGCTGCAGATCATATGATTTCGGGGATTCGTTATTTAAATGCCGGTGACTGGGTTGAGACCTGCTCAGGAATTATTGAATCTAATGATGGACAAATTAATGTAGTGACATGGCCATCACGTCATTTTTCTAAACCTTCTGTGACGGAGCTCCATCCATCACATCAGGTACCAGCTTTTCATCTCGGGGGGGAGTATGCCGGAATGGACGTTGTCCGTAATTTCCAATTACGGATACGTAGCGCTGTTGATAGCCACAATCATTGAAGGACCGATTGCTTCAGTGATTGGTGCATTCTTGGCGTCTCAGGGGTTATTGCATATTGGTTATGTTTACGCGATTTCTATTTTGGGTGACTTGATTGGTGATACTTTATTTTATGGTTTGGGACGCAGTAGCCGATTGTCCCAACGGTTTTTGAAAAAGCGTTATTTTCATTCTGAGAAATGGCAATTTTCGACATCACTAATGAATCGGTTTCAGCGTTATCCCCGGCGGGTTTTAGTCATAGCCAAATGGACTCATGCCGCCGGTTTTATGGTTTTAGTGACAGCAGGGCTGTTAAGTATTCCTTTCCGGTTGTTTATTAGCATTAATTTTCTGGCCAGTCTCCCCAAAGCCGCTTTATTTGTAGCGGCAGGCTATTTTGTCGGCGAGGCTTATCGTCATATTGATTTTTATATCTGGCTTGGTTCTTGTGTTGTGTTTATTTCACTGCTTATAGGGCTGGGATTTTATGTATATAGAATGATCCGCTTGGATCAGCGCTGAGGACATAATTGATGCGCGTTGCGATGTTTACCGACAGTTTTTATCCAGAGCTTGGTGGCATCCAAGACTCTATTCAGACCATTGCCCGGTCATTGTCTAATCGGAATTATCAGATATTAATCGTTGCTCCCCGAGCGTCATCATATGATTTCCATTTGGCTAAGAAGCCGGTGCAGGAAATTGATTTAGGCGAGAATGTTCATATACATCGCCTGCCGGCTTTGAAAATTCCCAGTTCAACACGACAGTCGCGGTTGGTCATTCCAACTGGATTGTGTTGGAGAACGCTTAAGAAATTTCGCCCGGATATTATTCATACTCATACATTTTTAAGCGCCGGATGGGAAGCGCTAAGAGCATCTAAAAAGTTACAAATACCTCTTGTTGGTACGAATCACTGGGCTATTGGTGAGTTTGGACAATATGCCCCGCTTTCTGCTGACTTCTTTAGTCAGATGAGTGTGAAATGGGTCACTCGCTATTATAACCATTGTCAGATGGTTAGCGCGCCTTCTCTGTCTGTGATCGATGAAATGCTTCGCTTCGGATTAAATTCGTCCCATCAGGTGGTGTCTAATCCTATCGATACCGGGTTATTCCATTCTGTTTCTTCTGAGGAGCGTGAACTGTTAAAACAACGGTTCGGCTTTACAAATAATACGATTTTATATGCTGGACGTTTAGCCGATGAGAAAAATATTGATGTACTTATCCGAGCTTTAGCGATTGCTGTTAAGCGCATACCATCAACCATTTTAGCCTTAGCCGGGCAGGGGGCGGCTAAAGCTCGCCTGGGACGACTAGCTAAGAGCCTTGGGGTCGCTGAGCATGTGAAATTTTTGGGGGTGTTGGATTCGGCGACGCTGGCAAAGGCCTATCAGGCAGCTGATCTTTTTTCAATTGCCAGTACTACTGAAACCCAGAGTATGGTTTTACTACAGGCTATGAGTAGTGGCTTAGCCGCTGTGGGGGCCCGCTGGAGGGCATTACCCGAATATATTGACCCCCGGTCAGGCCGTTTGGCTGAGCCAGGAAATCCAGAGCATTTTGCAGAGCATTTTTTAATGTTGCTATCGCATTCTCAGCTGAGGGAACAACTGGGTCAGTTTGCCCGGGACAAAGTTCAACGTTATTCAATTAATGATGTAACGACTCGTTGGGAAAAGATTTACCGACAGACCTGTCGCAATTTTTCCCATTCTTTTCAAGCTTACACTTAGGTATTCAACATGAAGCTGAGTTTGATTATTCCTGCATACAATGAAGAAAACTATTTGGGCCACTGCTTATATAATGCCTCTTTAGAGTTGGCGGTTGATAAATATTCCGATCAGTTTGAGATTATTGTGGTTGATAATGCCAGTTCAGATCGAACGGCTCAAATTGCGGCAGAATTTCGTGCTGTTCGAGTTGTTCATGAAGAACGAAAAGGCCTCACCTTTGCGCGGCAAAAAGGCTTTGAAGCTGCCAGGGGAGAAATTGTTGCATATATTGATGCGGATACTCATATGCCAGCTGGATGGTTATCAAGAGTTTTGGCGGCTTATGAGCGTTCAGAACGGCTAGTCTGTATTAGTGGGCCTTATCATTATTATGATCTTCCAATGATTCAACGGTTGCTGGTCTGGTTGTACTGGAATCTATTAGCCCGGCCTGTTTATTGGATGACAGGATATATGGCTGTTGGTGGTAATTTTGCGGCCAGACGAGATGCTCTTGAGAAAATTGGAGGATTTGATACCAGTATTTCGTTCTATGGTGAAGATACTAATATTGCCAGGCGGTTATCTAAACAAGGAAAAGTTTATTTTGATATGCGATTAGTCATGGCAACATCGGCTCGGCGGTTGATTGAAGAAGGGCTGATGGCAACAGGGATGAAATATGTGGTTAATTTTTTCTCAGAAGTGATCCGCAAAAAGCCCGTTCCTTTAGATTACCATGATATTCGATGAGATGAATTTTGTTATAACATCTATATTAACAAAGGCTCACTATTAAATGGAGAGCCTCTCATCATATTAAAGAATATATTGGTAAATTAACTGAATCATTGAAACCGTTATTTTAACCCTTCTGAGACTGTTTGCTGTGTTTTTCTATGTCATTATGCCGAGCACCACGATTGCGGTTTCGGTGGTTTTGGTGATTTTTTCGAGCATGTTTAAGGTCATCCTCGTCCATCCAATCGTCATCATCGTACTGAGGGCGATTTGAGTGTTTCATTCCCTATACTCCAAAATAGTCTTAAGTTATTAGCAGCGGTTGTGGGATGAAGACAACCGGGCCGGTTGCAGGGATAATCCCTTTAAATGATAGTCGCAATAGTTGTGATGGGAGTAAAGTTGTTTTAAACGGTTTTTTAGGCTTTTTTTTTCTAAAAAAATAGGTTTTCTTCTAAAAAGTTTTAAGGAAAATGACTGAGATGAAAATGTATGAAGGCGATATTGAAAAGCCGACTTCACAAGATAATATGTCTTGTGAAGTCGTATAAAGAAGAAAGTGATTTAATCACAGCCATGAAATGACTTATGCGTGATTATGATGTTTCCCGTTCAATCGCCCGATAGCCGATATCGTCCCGGCAGAATACATCATCCCATTGAATTTGCCTGGCTAATTCGTAAGCTTTTTGTTGTGCTTGTTGAACTGATTCACCTAAGGCTGTGGCACATAATACTCTGCCGCCATTTGTGACAACTTGCCCATCCTCTAAGCGTGTTCCGGCATGAAATACTTTTTTATCCAAGTCATTCGATGTCGGTATAACTGAAGGTAAGCCCTGAATCGGATCGCCTTTTCGGTAACTGCCGGGGTACCCGCCTGCTGCTAATACAACCCCTAGTGCCGGCCGGGGATCAAATATGGCGCTGGTTTGGTCGAGCGTGCCGTTTAATGCACTCTGGCATAAAGCGACCAGATCTGATTGCAAACGCATCATGATGGGTTGCGTTTCAGGATCACCAAAACGACAGTTATATTCGATAACTTTAGGCATTCCATCATCGGTAATCATTAACCCAGCATATAAAAAGCCGGTATATGGATGGCCTTCTTCTGCCATACCCTGAACGGTTGGCAAAATCACTTCATTCATAATGCGTTGATGAACCTCATCGGTGACCACCGGGGCTGGAGAATAAGCGCCCATTCCACCGGTGTTAGGCCCTGTATCAGCATTCCCGACGCGTTTATGGTCTTGACTGGTAGCCATTGGTAAAATATTTTTACCATCGACCATCACAATGAAGCTGGCTTCTTCGCCTTCAAGAAACTCTTCGATGACAACCTGGCTTCCGGCATCGCCAAAACGGTTTTCGAAGAGCATGTCTCTTATTGCTTCTTCTGCCTGGGCTTCTGTCATTGCGACAATGACCCCTTTTCCGGCAGCCAGCCCGTCAGCTTTAATGACAATCGGAGCACCTTGTTGATGAAGATAATTCAAAGCTGGTTCGACTTCGCTAAATGTTTGGTAGTCGGCTGTTGGAATATGGTGCCTGGCTAAAAAATCTTTAGTAAAGGCTTTAGAACCTTCAAGCTGTGCAGCTTTGAGTGTCGGGCCGAAGATCGCCAGATTTTCAGAGCAAAATGCATCGACAATGCCTAAGACTAAAGGTGCTTCCGGACCGACAATCGTTAATTCTATTGTATTGGCTTTGGCAAACTGAATTAACTCGTCAATTGCATCGGCAGCAATATCGATGTTAGTCAGTTTCGGTTCGATTGCTGTGCCGGCATTCCCCGGGGCAACAAAAACCTGTGAAACCTGATCTGATTGCGCAACTTTCCAAGCCAGAGCGTGTTCCCTGCCACCACCACCAATAATGAGTACATTCATAAAGTTATCCGTTATATTAAGGGCGGGCTGAACGATAGTTCAGCCCGGACTGTTTTAATGGAAAAAGTGGCGCATACCGGTGAAGACCATAGCAATATTATGTTCATCTGCCGCAGCTATGACTTCATCATCACGAATTGAACCGCCTGGTTGAATGACACAGGTCACGCCAGCCTGCGCGGCTGCATCGATACCATCACGGAACGGGAAGAATGCATCGGATGCCATGACACTACCGGCAACTTCCAAACCTTCATCCTGCGCTTTAATCCCTGCAATTTTAGCACTGTAAACCCGGCTCATCTGCCCGGCACCGACGCCGATTGTCATATTGTTTTTAGCATAGACAATTGCGTTAGATTTGACATATTTTGCAACTTTCCAACAGAACAGGGCATCGTTGAGTTCTTGTTCGCTCGGCACTCGTTTACTGACAACTTTCAAGTCTTCGCGTGGAACCATGCCGGTGTCGCGGTCCTGAACCAACAGGCCGCCATTGACTCGTTTGAGCTGATAGCCCTGAGGTTTACCCTGCCAGTGCCCGCATTCAAGTAAACGGACGTTTTTCTTCGCAGCAACGACTTTGCGGGCTTCGCGACTGATGGTCGGCGCAATAATGACTTCTACAAATTGTTTACCGATGATGGCGTGTGCAGTCGGTTCATCCAGTTCACGGTTAAATGCGATAATGCCGCCAAACGAAGAGGTCGGATCGGTGCTGAAAGCGCGTTGGTACGCGTTTAGAATATTATCGCTGATTGCAACCCCACAAGGGTTTGCGTGTTTAACGATAACGCATGCCGGTTCATCAAATTCTTTAACGCATTCCAGTGCTGAATCAGTATCTGCAATGTTGTTATAGGAGAGCGCTTTGCCTTGCAATTGTGTTGCATTAGAGACACTGCCATCAGGCACTTGCTCTTCGACATAAAAGGCTGCTTTCTGGTGGCTATTTTCACCATAGCGCATATCTTGCTTTTTATGGAACTGAAAGTTAATGGTCCGGGGGAACTGAGAAGTCTCGTTGAGCTGTTCTTCTTGATGGGAAGAAGGGACCATGGTGCCGAAATAATTTGCAATCATGCCATCATAAGCGGCGGTGTGTTCAAAAGCTGCAACAGCAAGATCAAATCGGGTCTGCTGAGTCAATGAATTTTGATTGGCAATCATTTCAGTCAAAACGCGCTGGTAATCGTCGCTGTTTACGACAATTGCAACGTCTTTATTGTTTTTGGCCGCACTGCGGACCATTGTGGGGCCGCCGATATCAATATTTTCGATGGCGTCTTTCAGTGAACAATCTGCTTTAGTAACGGTTTGAGCAAATGGATATAAATTAACGACCACCATATCGATGGGATCGATTTTATACTCATTCATGACCTGGTCGTCGATGCCCCGTCGGCCTAAGATCCCACCGTGGATTTTAGGATGAAGGGTTTTAACCCGACCATCCATCATTTCTGGATGACCGGTATAGTCGGACACTTCGGTAACAGCAATACCGTTTTCTAGTAATAGCTTACAGGTACCGCCGGTTGAAAGAAGTTCAATGCCACGTTCACTCAGTGTACGGGCAAATTCTACAATGCCTGTTTTATCAGAAACACTGATTAGAGCGCGTCGAATTGGTCGAGCGTTTTCCATTAGGGACTATCCTCTAACATTCATTTGAAGTTAAGGGCAGGGGGGACTGCCTTGTAATTAAGGTGTCATATTTTACCTGAAAAGCGAGGATGAAATCGAACTTTCCAGTCATTTTATTCAATGCGTTTAAAAATCATTATGAAGTGGCTTGACCTTGAAGCTTGCTTTAAGGTTTATACTTGAGATGTAAATGAGAATCGATTTCGGGAGACAGTTATGTACCGAATTGGAGAATTGGCAAAGTTATGTGGGGTTACAACCGAAACCATTCGTTTTTATGAGCGCGAAGGTCTGATGTCTTCACCTGCACGTGCCGAAAACGGCTATCGATTATATTCTGATCAGGCTCAGGGGCGCCTTAAATTTATATTACGAGGGAAAAAAGCCGGCTTGTCTAATGCGGATATGTTGGAGTTGGTCGCAGTCCGGGACCATCGCGATCAGGTGACCTGTCGGGATGTAAAGCACATTGTGGATAATAAACTGGCGATTATCCGGGTTCAGATTGAAGAATTACATCGTTTAGAAGCCTCTCTTTCGCACCTGAGTGATGTGTGCTGTGGTGGCGATGAAAGTGCAGCACATTGTTCTATATTAGGAGCTCTTGATGATCTTATGGACTAATTTTTTAACATTATTTTTAACTGCCGCACCCTGGTTGCTGTTTGGCTATCTTTTAGCTGCACTGATCAAATATCTATTGCCGGAGAATTTTCTGGCTCGTCATTTAGGTGATAAGCGAATTTTAACGACCGTTAAAGCAGCCTTGATTGGGGCCCCATTACCGTTGTGTTCCTGCGGTGTTTTGCCTGCGGCGATGGGGTTGCATCGTAGTGGCGCTTCAAAAAGTGCAACAACTGCGTTTCTTGTGGCGACTCCTGAAACGGGTGTTGATTCAGTTGCGATTTCTTATGCGCTACTGGGGCCTGTCATGGCTGTCGCCAGGCCAATAGCCGCTATTTTTAGTGCAATTTTAGCAGGGGTTTTGGTCGGATGTGAAAAACTGACGGGAATGACTCAGCCACATATCAGTCAAATTATGGGATTATCAAAAGAGCAATCTGATATGGGAGCATTCTCTGCCATTAAGTCATCTTCATCGTATGCGCATTTTAATGCATCCGGGAGAGAAGCTTCAGACTGTTGTTCATCACCGGCTTGTCAGCAAACAAGCCAATCATCATCGAGCCAGGATGATTGCTGTAAAAGTGATAAGACGTGCCACGATAGTTGTTGTGATTTGCCTGTAACCAATAAATGGCGAAATATGGCGAATTTTGCATTTAATACGTTGATTGGAGATACCTACCGCTGGCTTATTTTTGGTTTGATTTTGGCCGCTGTGATACAGACATTTGTTCCTGGTAGCTGGCTGACGCATTGGGGGCAAGGTTTCCCTGCTATGTTGGTCATGGCTCTTATTGGTGTGCCGATGTATATCTGTGCAACAGGGTCTACACCTTTAGCTGCTGGATTTTTAATTGCAGGTGTATCGCCTGGGGCTGTTCTGGTCTTTTTGTTAGCCGGACCTGCGACGAATATTGCGACATTAATGCTGGTTCGCCAGGAACTGGGAGGTCGGGTTCTTATTTGTTATTTATCTGGCGTCATTGGTGGTGCTTTGATATTCGGATGGGGGCTTGATCATCTTCTGGGGTATTTTCATTGGGAGGCCGTTCCCATATTATCTGGTGATGATCCATTATTGATGAGCTGGCCTGTGATACTTTGCGGTGTGTTATTGGCAGTGCTTATGATCCGTTCATTATTGAAAGATTGTCGTAATATGTTGTCGGTTTAGTGAATGTCTGAATTGCAGGTGTGGTGATAATCATAGAATATCCCACCTTGCATATTATGAGGTTTTTGAGTTTAACGGATAACGCTTTTTTGTTTTAAAAAGGCGACCGAACCGTCACTGGTATAGAAAATACCGTTATCCAGTATCAACCCTTGTTTAATCGCTGCGATATAGCGTTTGATCATGAATTCACGGCCTGGAATACAACCTTTGATTTTTTTGTCAATTAATGGTCCTTTTAAGGCAATCCGATTTCCTGAAATTTGCATGATGCCTATTAATTTATGGCATCCTCCTCTTCCCATAAACATCAGAATATTACCTTTGCTGTGTCTTAGTTCAAATTTAACAAATTCTGCTTTGTTATAAGGAGAGGTTGCTTGCCAGTGGCTCTGATTTAAATCATGGGGATTTAAAGGCGGGGGATATCCATTACATCCGGTTAAGGCAACGACTAGTGGTAATCCAGCTAGTTTAAATAATTGCATCACGATCCCTGTTCCAATTAATTTGACAAATATTTACATTATGAGTGTATCGAATCGAATCAAGATGTACAGGGATTATATTGATTAGTTCCCTTTCAAGATGCAAGAAAAACGCATCTTGAGGATACTATTATAGATGATTAGAACAAATATATCGCAATGATAACCGATGAATGTGATTATTTTTTAGCTATGTCTCGTATGGTTGAGCGCATTTGAAACAGTTCTGTGATTTGGTCGAGATCATCAATCTGTTGCAGCTCGATAGGGAGTTTGCCTGAGTCGAGTCCAAAAACCAGAACACCATCTTCTGTCAAATTCATTGATTTTATGCGTTGATAATCGATAAAAGCATTAGCAAAGAAGAGACCTCTTTCTTTGAATAGCAATTTGGGATGGCGGATATAGGCAAGATAGACAGCAATCAGAGCTAATGAAATGAGCAGGTAGGTTGTAAATGTACTGCCCTCAGTTATGACATTTCGATAGATTAGTATGCCAATTAATACGACGAAAATAAGGCAATCAAGCCGCGTTTTCTGTAGCAATGATACTTTCAGTAAGGTATGTCCACGTCTTTGTGGCATGATCAATTCGTCATAAACCGCATAACCAAACAGTAATACAATAAACGCGATTAACACTCCATCTGTCAGCGACATAACTTCTCCTGAAGAGTCGACCGGGGAACTCCCCGGTCGTTTATTCAATTATAAACCCAGAAGGCCAATCGCGTAACCGACAATACCGATGACGAAGAAGCCGAGGATGATCCATAGTGGATTGATGTTCTTACGCATCAGCCACATACATCCTAAGGTTAATAGCAATGGTACCAAACCTGGCATTAATTGGTCGAGAATGGTCTGAACGGTTGTGACATGGACGTGCCCGTGTGGATCCGTGATTTTGGATATAACAAGTGGGATATTGACATGTGTCCACTTGTTCACTAACGCCCCCATCACAAATAGCCCGAGAATCGATGACCCCTCTGTTAGTTTTTGCAGGAAACCACCGCTAACGTCTTGAACGATATCAACCCCTTTTTTGTAGCCATATGCAACACCGTAATAACGAACCAGCAAACGAACCAGGTTAAATAAGAAGAAGAATAAAATTGGACCAAGCAGACTACCACTCATGGCAATCCCTGCACCAAGCGCTCCGAATACGGGTCGCATTGTTCCCCAGAAGACCGGGTCACCAACACCGGCGAATGGTCCCATCAGACCCACTTTGATACCGTTGATTGCAGCATCATCGATTTCTGTTGCACCATTAGCACGTTCTTCTTCCATTGCCAGTGTCACCCCAAGCACGGGGGCTGCGACATAAGGATGCGTGTTAAAAAATTCCAGATGGCGACGGATTGCCTGTTTACGGGCTTCATTGTTTTCAGGGTATAAACGACGAATCATTGGTACGACTGAAAAGCAAAATCCAAGTGCCTGCATCCTCTCGAAGTTCCAGGAGCCCTGAAATAGGTTTGAGCGCAGAAACACACCGAAGATATCGGCTTTGGTGATTTTTTTCTGTTTTGTTGAATCAACCATGATCAATCCACTCCTGTTAATCTAATTCGTTGTCGAGGTCGTTGTCGCCTTGTGCCGCATGTACGACTTTGGGCTGACTGTATTTAGGATGTAATTGGATATAAACGATTGCCATAATGACACCGATAACACCCAGAGCAACCAAGTTGAAATTGGTGAAAGCTGCAGTGACAAAACCAAGATAGAAGAAAGGCATCAGGTAACCGGCACGCATCATGTTAATAACCATTCCATAACCTACGACAACAATCATGCCACCAGCGATAGTCAGACCATTGGTTACAACAGCCGGGATTGCATCAAGCATGGCGTGTACTTCATCTGTTCCGACCGAAATGGCTACGATAGTTGCTGGAATTGCGATACGCATCGCTTGTAGCAGCAGAGCCGAACAATGTAACCAACTGATAGCACTTAAGTTGCCTTTTTCTGCAGCTTTATCGGCTGCATGCTGGAAACCCACCGTGATAGTACGAACGATGATAGTTAAAACTTGACCTGCGGCTGCTAATGGGATAGCCAGAGCAATCCCTGCACCGACACTTTGACCACCGGCTATTACCAAAATAGTTGAAATGACGGAGGCTAAGGCTGCATCTGGTGCAACGGCAGCACCAATATTCATCCAGCCCAATGCGATCATTTGCAGTGTTCCACCAATAATGATCCCGGTTTTCATATCACCCAGAACCAGGCCAACGAGAGTGCAGGCTACGAGGGGTTGGTGAAATTGGAATTCATCAAGAATAGAACTAAAACCTGCCAAACAGGCAATGATAAAAATTAAGACAATCTGTATGGTTGTGATTTCCATGAAATCTCTCCTTAGACATAAAGGGGTAAAAGCCTTTATGAGTCACACGAATCAGGCGATCTTTTTAATTAGGTCCATCATCATTAATCGGCTGTCAGTTGCAACCTTGCGTACTTCAAGTTCGATACCCAGTTTGTTAAGTGTTTTAAAGGACTCAATATCCTGTTGATCAACAGAAACAGCATTATTGACTTGGGTTTTCCCTTGTCTGAATGCCATGCCACCGACATTGACAGATTTGATGTCTACACCACCTTGGACCAGAGTTAACACATCAGTCGGATTGGTAAACAATAGCATCACCTTATCGCGAGCATATTTGGGGTTGTCATAAACCCGAATCGCTTTAGCAACATCGACGACGTGAGCTGTGACACCAGGAGGTGCGACCTGTTTAAGTAAGGTGGAACGCACCTGATCCTGAGCAACTTCATCGCTGACCACAATAATTCGGTTGACACCGGTTTCTTTAGTCCAGCGGGTTGCAACTTGTCCATGGATCAAACGATCATCGATTCGGGCCAGTCCGATTGACATATGTCCACCAGCTCCTGCTGGCGTTGATGCAACAGGTGTATTGGATTGAACCGGTTTAAGGGCAGGTTTTTGCTGTTTCGTTTTGAAGGCTTTGACACCACCACTACCAGCTTCCAAAGCAATAGAGATTAATTCGTCCAGAGACGGATCATCATCACGGGTCATGAAGGTTTCAGTTAACATCGGAACGTTAACTCCGGTGATAACTTCGTAGTCTTTCTGTTCAGTGGCAAGCCGGGTTGCAGCATTGAAAGGGCTACCTCCCCAAGTATCAACTAAAAACAAAACTCCCTTATCTGTTTCTAAGTCCATCAGGCATTTTTTATATTTTTCAACTAAAGTGTCTGCGTTTTCACCTGGTTTGAATTCGATGAATGCAACGTTATCCTGATCACCGATTAGCATTTCTGCATTTCGTAACAGAGGCTCGGCGGCAGCGCCATGAGTGCCGATAATTATCGCTATACTCACGCTTTTTCCCTCATATTGGATGGAGACAAATCAAGTGATGAATTTATTGCAAGATTACTTTTCATAAACAGGGATCCATTGTTACTGTCAAAAAAAGAAAAAATGCATAAAGTCATCTTTTACTCATTCATTCATTAGATTATCGAGAGCGCAACATAAAAAATGTGATACTTGGCTATTATTTATCGATGCTGATATTAGCTATAAAATCTGTAGGATATTTGATATGCCTTGTCATGGCTGGCTTTGGAGTTAGAAAGTTTCATTTTAGAAATGCAATGTAACAATTTGTTACAAAAGAAGAGTCTTACAAACTGAACAAATTGTTTGTTGATATAAACAGTTGAGTTTCAGATTAGTTGAAATATTGAGTAAGGATGCCATCAAACCAGAGCGTGGCTACCTTTGCGCGTTAAAGTTTATTTAGATGAAATGCGTTTTGAGAGAAGTATGGATGATGAAGTTTAGTTATTTAAATCAATAGTAAACTTAGTAAAAACTATTATGAAAGATAAAACTGCTCTAGCTCTTGTCATAATACATGGATAATTTAGGAAGCATTAAAACATTAAAACATTAAAACATTAAAACATTAAAGCATTAAAGCATTAAAGGATTGGAGGTAATAAGATCATGCGTTTTTCATGGTTATTACTCGCTTTATTTAGTGTGGGGGCTCAGGCCAAATTTATGATCCCTGGATTTGAATTAGTACATACCGTTCCGGTTGAAACCAGTTTAGAGACACCTGATCTCAGAGAACCGGTTCAGGTGTGGTGTCAGCAGTTTGATAAAGCTAAGCGGCAGATAGATATTGCTCAGTTTTATGCAACAAGTAAGAAAGGCGAACCGCTTGAAAAAGTGATGTCTCATTTAAGAGAAGCGGGGGAGCGCGGTGTGCATATCCGATTTTTGATGGATGCGCATGGTGTGTCTATTTCTGATCCGAAGACGATTGAACAGCTTAAATCTATTCCTCACCTGACATTTAAACTGATCGATTACCATAAAGTCAGTGGGGGGATTATTCATGCCAAATATTTTGTTGTTGATGGGAAATCAGCTTATATGGGGAGCCAGAATTTTGATTGGCGCTCACTTAAAGAGATCCATGAAACGGGGTTATTGATAACCGATGCCAAAGTGGTGAAACAGTTACAGGCGATCTTTGATATTGACTGGCATCTTCAGCAGCAATTGGCTCAGGGTAAACCCTTGTTGGCTTTAAACCAACATGTTGAATTAGCCAATGAACATGAATTAAATTATTTGGTGGCAAGTCCTAATGCGTATAATCCTCCGGGGGTTGGTGATTCACAAAGCGAGCTGCCCCGATTGTTAGCGAAGGCGAAAAAGAGCGTTCGTATTATGGTGATGACGTATGCACCTTTATCTTACTCAACGCATCATCCTCGGCCTTATTATGCCCTGATTGATACTGCAATTCGGGCTGCTGCTCAAAGAGGCGTGAAGATCCAGTTGATGGTTTCAAACTGGAATACCGGGCACCCAGATATTGATTATCTAAAAAGTTTGGACGTTTTGCCGAATATTGAAGTGAAGATTGTGACAATCCCTCAATCTAAATCTGGTTTTATTCCTTATGCTCGTGTATTGCATAGTAAAACGATGGATATTGACAATAAAATAGCCTGGGTGGGTACCAGTAACTGGGAAGGCGGGTATATGGATAATTCCCGTAATCTGGAAATCGTGATGCAAAATGAAACCATGGCTGAACGCATTGGTGAGCTTCATGAGCAATTGTGGAATAGCCCGTATGCCAAACCGTTTTTAATCGATAAAGACTATCCGCAGCCGCATCCCGGACATGAATAGACTTTCAATTAATTCTCTGTAGCGGTTCTTTGACGACAACATATTCAGTATGTTGTGGCAGGTTGTTCAGCCGTTCAATTAAAAAAGCCGGTTTGATATTGTAAGTGTTTAACCGGCTTAATGGGACCCATCGATAGAGCATATCGACATCATCTTCTAGCCCTTTGAAATCAAACTCTGGAAGTAATCCGGGCGGGTTCTCTATATCCATCAAAAAATAAGTAGAGATTTCGTGATAATGAATGGATTTGAAGGTGAAAAAATTTTCGACGTAAAATTGTAAAGGGCCTGCTTTCGTCATTAGAGCCAGTTCTTCTTCTAATTCTCTAACGACGGTTTCTTCTGAGCTTTCGAATAATTCGACACGGCCACCAGGAAGTGACCAAAGTCATCATCCGCTTCGCGTTGGAGTAAGACATGGTTTTTGATGATGAGAATCGCGACACTGCGAAAATTAAATTTCTTTTGACCAAACTGATATGAAATCATATAAACAATCCTTTCGAAATCTAAACATGGATGATGAATAAATCATTTAAATAAACTGAACAATAAATCAGATATGAGATCAACTGGTTTTTGATTTTATTTAATTTCAATGTGATTGGAATGATCTATTGATGAAACGAAGTCACCTCAACTCGTGGCTAGAGCTGAGGCCCATCAATGGGTTAGGCAGCCCGGCCTCCCAGATAGAGTTCACGCATTCTGGGATCATCAAGCAGTTCTTTGGCATGGCCACTCAGAGCAACCTTCCCCATAGCCAATACATAAGCCCGGTCAGAAATGTGTAAGGCTTCAATGGCATTTTGCTCCACCATTAAAATGGTGACATTTTCTTGTTTGCGAATATTTAGAATCGCTTCGAAAACATCTTCTAACATTTTTGGAGAAAGGCCAGCTGAAGGTTCATCGAGCAATAAAACCTGTGGGCGAGCCATTAAAGCGCGAGTTAGTGCCAGAATCTGGCGTTCACCGCCGGACATTGATGAGGCCCTGTCGAGCCATTTTTTACGCAGCAACGGATAGCGGTCACATAGTTCATCAATGCGCTGTTTACAATCGTTTCGGGAAAGAAACTGCCCGCCGGTCAGCAAATTTTCTTTGATAGTCAGTTGGGTAAAAACATTGTCGGTTTGAGGAACAAACCCCAGGCCGCATTCACGTACTTTCCGGTGAATCGGGATTTGACCGACTTCATGACTTTGAATTTCGATCTGTCCACTGCGGGGTGTTAAATAACCTGCAATACATTTAAGTAATGTTGATTTGCCACATCCGTTGGGGCCAAGTAGAGTGACAATTTCGGCTTTTCTGACATGCAACGAGATCCCTTTTAAGATATCGATACCGGGTGTATAACCGGCAATCAGATGATTCAGTTTGATCATAAAAGCTCCTGTAACCTTTGGGTTCCACCACCTAAATAGGCTTCCAGCACCTGTTCATTGTGAGTGAGCTCATGTGGTGAACAATTTGCCACAATGCTGCCCCGGTTTAAGACAATACATCGATGACACAATTCTCGAATGAAATGCATATCATGTTCGATAATGATCAACGACAGTCCATTGTTATTCAGACGGGTTAGTGTTTCGACAATTTCCTGGCGAAGGTTTGGGTGAACTCCGGCCATCGGTTCATCTAACATCAAAACCGAAGGATGTCCCATTAAGGCACAGGCAATACCCAGTAGTTTTTTCTGACCACCGGAGAGTGCGTCAGCCGGGAGATCCCGGACTTTTGTCAGCAGTAATTCATCAAGCAGATGATCGGCTTTTTCTAAATCTTCCTGTTCGGCCCGTCTGGCTCGTTTTGACGCAAATAAGCTATCAAATAGTCCGTGGTGTTGTGTGCCGGCAGCCATAACAACTTCGATAACCGACATTTTTTGGGGCATGCTGGGTAGCTGAAATGTTCGGGCGATTCCTGAATTGATGATCTGATGGGTTGGCAATCGTTCAATTCGTTGATCATGGATTTGGATCGCACCTTGATCGACTGGTGTAAATCCGGAAATCGTATTCAGTAAGGTACTTTTACCTGATCCGTTGGGCCCTAATAGTCCCAGGATCTCACCTCGTTCCAGCGAGAAACTGACATCTTCTAAAACCCGATTTCCACCGAAGGCTTTTGAAAGATGGTTCACTTGCATTAAAGCACTCATGGCATCATCCTTAGTCGTTCGGGAATTAGTCCACCGGCTTTTTTAAGCAGACAGAGCAATAAAATAAAACCGATTAATCCTAATCGAAGAGCCCCTGTGACATCAGAACTGATGTGCAGAAAGTCTTTAGCAAAAGGAATAAAGTTATAAAGCAATTCAACAACCATTACGCCGAGTAATACACCACCGACATTGCCGATCCCTCCAATCATCAACATTCCCCAGATCAAAAATGTTTGAGAGGGAAGTAGATAATCGGGGCTGACATAGCTGGTATAAAAAGCTAATAGGATACCGGCAAAAGCACTGATTGCAGCACTTAGCATTAATGCCCGACATTTAAGTGATTGCAGGTGGTACCCCATACAGGTTGCTAATTGAGGTTGCTCTCTCATTAAACGTAATGCTCTGCCAAAGCGGCTTCGATTAAGCCTTATACATAAGAGCGCACCCAATAGCGTAGCGATGATGACGATTCCCACAAAGATAAGATTATCGGTGGATGTTGAACCGGTTGCCCAAGGAGCGTTGATATTACCGATCCCTTGTGAACCACCGGTAAAGCGGTCTTCATTGATGACAATGATTCGGATGATTTCGGCAACAGCTAGCGTGGCAATTCCCCAGTAATCGGCACTGAGTTGTCTTCCGAGCATCGACATGCCTGCTCCGAGTAGCATCGCCAGTAAAATTCCGATCAGTGCTGATAGCGAAACAGGTAGCCCGAACTGACTTCCAATGCCGATGGCATAAGCACCGATACCAACAAAGGCAATGTGTCCGAAGTTGAGTAATCCGGCATAACCGGCCTGAATATTAAGTGCTAAAGCAACCAGTGCGTAGATCCCGGCAATGGTTATCACATGAATTATAAAATCAAACACGATGCACCTCTTTGTTAAACAGACCATAAGGGCGCCACAGCAAGGCCACAATTAGAACCAGAAATGAAGCTGCATTGATGTAGGTTACTGGTATAAAAGCAAATTGCCCTCCAACCAGCCAACCAAAATTGACATTGGTAACAATGGTTTCGGTGGTCGCGATAACTAATGCACCGAACACAGCTCCAAACGGGTTACCTAATCCACCAAGAATGGCAGAGGCCAGAACCGGAAGCAGCAGGTTATTTCCCTGATTGACATAGGCACTGGAATTCATCGCTAATAATGAACCACCTAAAGCAGCCATGGCTCCTGAGAGCAGATTGGCAATATGGATGATCTTGTTCGCATGAATGCCAGATGCCGCTGCGAGTTCTTTATTACACGCTAAAACCCGAATTGATCGGCCCAGAGGGGTTTTAAACAGCAATATGGCAAATCCAATGAGTAAAATTGCAGTGACAATTAACGTCCATAATTGATCAGACGATATACGGATTCCGGCGATATTGATAATTGGGCTAATCGGTAGCTTATAGAGCATGGGAGATGAGCCGGCGATCCCTAAACAAAGTGCAATTAAGACCATTGATACAGCAAGAGAACCAATCATTGCATTGGCTGCTCCGGCTTTGACCAACTGGCGAAAAACCACTTGATGCAAAAGGATCGTGAGCAATCCGCAAACGATACAGGCAAAGAGAATAGCAGCCCAAAACGGCAGGCCGATATCCAATAATGCAGCCGTTATAAATGCACCGACCATGGCATATTGAACATATGCAATATTCGGGAATTTAATCAGCCCGTAAATCAGGCTGAGACCTAACGCAATCAATGAGAGATTAGCGGTTCGAATCAATGTGTCGATAATAAATTGAAGCATAATGCCACTCCAGATACTTCGTCGTATGAGCCATGGCTTATCGAGAAGTTAGTTCTCCATTGACCATTTTAACTTTCCGGTATGGTTGACTCTGACGCAGATGATCTGAATCCAGATTCAAAGGGCCGGTGACACCATTAAAATGAGGTGCAACTTTTAACATTGCTTTTTGTAGTGCGGCTGGTTGACTGCTTTTCGCTGCGTTAATCGCTTTTGCTGCCAGCATAATACTGTCATAGGCATAGCTGCCATAGGCTGATTGAGGTGCCTCATGATAACGTTTGCGATAATCAGTCACATAATGTTTGCCTTGGGGTCCCAGACTTGCAACTCCCATTCCCATTTGACCCTGAGTGTATTGCGCGGGTGATTTGGCGGCACACATGGCCAGATAGATCCCGTACCACGGTTTCTGATGTAAGCCGAGCTGATAAGCGTCACGGTTTAAGACAATGGCATCCTGACCGTAGCTGGTATAGACATAAATTTGGGGATGGCTGCGGGTTAATTGTTCCAGCTCACTACGATATGTTGCTTGTCCCCGGGTGTAGAGAACCTGAGAAATCACGGTCCCACCTAATTTCTGGAAGAAGCGGGTAAATTGGCGTGCCATTCCTTGCCCATAAGCGCCATTAGGTGCGATAAATGCTACGCGTCTGTAGCCTTGGTTATAGACGTCCTGAGCTGAAAATTTTGCCGAAAGATCATCCAAACCAATGACGCTGTATGAATAGTTACCAATCTTTCTGATATCTGTGCTGGTTCCTGAGATATTAATGTGAACTAATTTATGTTTGACCAGATATTGACCGATAGGAATGGTCACTCCAGAAGAAAAAGCTCCGATAACCAGAGGAACATGGTTGATTTGAGTCAGCTTACGAACTGCATCAAGGCCTGTGATCGGGTTTCCTGCCGAATCCTCGATGATGACTTTTAATTTTTGGCCAATGACGCCACCTTTGGCATTAATTTGGCGGACGGCTAATTCGAGACCCCGGCGTTGATCTTCACCGATACTTGCGCTGACTCCTGTCAGAGGAAGTATTGCGCCTAATGTAACATCGGCCCGAGCAATGTTTGAAATACCCAAAAAGGTGCTGCAGAGCGTGAGTAAAGCAATGGTTGCCTTTCGAACTGGTGCTTTGAACATCATGTATCTCCTGATATGGATTAAATGAGGATAAATGTATTCCCTACTGTTTTACCGAGTCAGTATCTTGTTTATCTATTTTTTAGATTGTATTTCTTATTTATATAAATGATTCATTTAGTTGTTATTTAAAAAGTGAATAACAAAGTGCATACACTTCTTTCGACATACTATTAAGCAATCGACATGCCAGTCAAATGCGTTTTTTATTGAATGTGTCGAATAAAGGTTGAATTGTTCAATAAGATTCTTAATGAAGTATATGAATTGTAAGGTTAAATGGTTTTTTTTAGATAAGAAAAATGTGAGTAATTAACGAGTTATAACGATTCATTATAATTAATAACTGATTTGGGTGATTGCTTTTATTTGGTGCATTATATAAACATAACGGTGCATGTTAATAATAACAAATAGATAAATAATGAGGTTTTTATACAAACTGACCTGAAATAATTATTTATTTAAATTTATATTATAAATAACGTGTATTTAGAGGTGTATTCACTTTTTTATTGTGTTCTTAATATACCCATGCTAATAATAAAATAACCGTTTTAGTTGTTAAGTATTTTGTGTTTTGTCGCGTTCACTTTTCAAAAAAGTGATGCATTTTTGGATTGATTTCATAGTTTAAAGGGGCTCAAGGTGGCCGGTTGGAAGAATACACGCAGTGCGGATAGCGTAGAAAAGGTTTATGAATCATTAAAAGCTCTTGCTGTTGATTATCAGTTTAAACCGGGTAAACGTATCAATGAAGTGGAGCTTGCGAATCGTTTCGGCGTATCGCGGACACCTATTCGTGAAGCATTGAATCGTCTGGCTCAGGACGGATTTATGTATTTTGTTCCAAATCGCGGTTTCTATATGCGTGATATCACCCCAAAAGGGGTTCATGAGCTCTATGAGTTGAGGGCTGTCATTGAGCAGGCTGCTTTTCGTCTGGTCTGTACCCGGGCCAGTGATGAAGAAATCGAAGCGGCGATTGCTATATGGGAGAACAGTTGCCGGCAAATGCCTGATCCCGATGCGATTCAAGATTGGTCTCAGATTGCTCAGGCCGATGAACTATTTCATATGGCCATTGCAAAAATATCAAAGAATTCAAGATTGTATGAAACGCTTGACAGTTTGAATGCATTGAGCCGTTTTTTTAGACGTATTGATTTGCAAACGCCTAGTCGTCGGCGTAATGCGTATCATGAGCATGAACAAATTATCGATGCACTTCGTCGGCGTGATGTACAGACAATCTCTCAACTTGTCGAGAATCATGTATCACTGAGTGCCAAACTCGCCGTTAGTGTAACAAAAGAAGGGTTGGCCCATATCTTTTTTGGTGAAATCGATTTAACACATATTGATAATCAGATGGGTTAAATACAGGTATTCATCATTTAGTTTTTTACGATAGTGCTTAGTTGCGAATTATAGATAGTAAAGACAACTACCGGGCAATTTTTACTATTCAACTGGCTTATCAGGTTGATCAATGGATCAGTCTATCGAATATAAGGAACAAAAAATGAATATTAGTCAGAAACAAACTTTAAGTCTCGATCATGTTTTAATGACAGTTCATGATTATGAACAATCATTTCAGAGTTATCAGAAATTAGGCTTTGCTCCTTCTCCAATTAGTTATCATCCATGGGGAACCGTTACTTCTTTTATGATGTTTGAGGATAATTTCATTGAATTAATAGGCGTGAACGATGCCTCGAAATTTGGAACAAATGCAGTAAATGGTTTTTGTTTTGGTCGGCAAATGGGTGAATTTTTAAAACAACCTGAAGATGGTATTTCACTGATTGCATTACACAGTAAAGATACTCGTGGTGATTACCCTGAGCTCATGAAAAAGCACTCATCTCATCAGGGAATTGTTGATTTTCGCCGGGAAATTATATTAGATGATGGAACACCCGATGAGGTGGTCGTAACCATTGGTCTGCTTATTGACGATGTATATCCCCAGGCGTCTGGCTTTATCTGCCAGCAACATCGTCCTGATTTAATTTGGGTGGATGATTGGTGTCATCACCCTAATGGGGCAACCCGCATTAAAGCTGTGACATACGGCGCAGAAGATCTCTCGATTTTACAATCCCGTTGGTCTTTAGACTACGGTGATAAAGTGGTTTCAAAAGACGGCGTAGTCGCTGTCGAAACGGGCTCAGGTGTCTTAAAGGCGATGAATTTTTCTAAGATTAGTGAATATTATGCGTCTATTGATCAACCCGTTTCTCATGATACCAATCCTCACCCGGTTGCATTGACGATAGCAACTCGGGATCTACAGGCTCTGGCTGGTATTCTGGAGACAAATCAACTGCCGCACCAAATTTGTGGTGATCGTATTTTGGTTTCACCGCGTGTAACTGGAAATATCATCATGGAATTTGTTCCAGAGAAATAGCATTGAGGGGATTATGAGTACGATTCCAAAATCACTAATAGAGCAGGCCATTGCCTGGCGCCATGCTTTTCATACAACACCTGAGATAGGTTTACAGGAATATAAAACCGCAGAGCGACTTGTCAACCTGTTAACTGAATGGGGACTCGAGGTCGAAAGTGGAATTGCCAAAACAGGTATAGTGGCTACTCTGAAAAACGGTGATGGTCCGACGATTGGCCTAAGAGCCGACATGGATGCATTGCCGATACAAGAACAAAATGACTTTGAACATTGCTCGGCACATCCGGGCCGTATGCATGCATGTGGTCATGATGGTCATATGGCTATTTTACTTGGGGCTGCCTATCACCTGAGTCAGACCCGGCAGTTTTCCGGAACCGTTTATTTTATTTTCCAACCCGCAGAAGAAAATGCCGGGGGGGGACGGTTGATGGTTGAAGATGGGTTGTTTGATCGTTTCCCAATGGATGCTATCTACGCATTACATAACTGGCCCGGGTTAAAAGCTGGAGAGGTGGTTGTTAATTCTGGTGTGATGATGGCTTCTCACGATAGCTTTCGTATAACACTTAAAGGCAAAGGCTGTCATGCTGCAATGCCTGAGTTAGGTCATGATCCGATTATTGCAGCGAGCGCACTTATTAACGCGTTACAAACTTTGATTTCCCGTCGTATTTCTCCGCAGCATAATGCGGTCCTGAGTATCACTCAGATTCATGCGGGTGATGCAATGAATGTGATCCCTGAAAAAGCTGAGATTGCTGGCACATTGCGCTGCTTACAACCATCAGCCCGTCAACAGATTATTACGATGATAGAAGCATTCATTGGGCACTTTTTACAACCGTTTGGTGTTGAAGGTGAACTGGCCTGGATCTATGGTTATCCTGCGACTGAAAACGATCCAGATAAAGCTGCGTTGTTAAAAGAGGCTGCTATTGCGGCTCTTGGTGATTCTGCTGTTCACTGGAATCAACCGGCATCAATGGCTGCCGAAGATTTTTCATTTATGTTACAGGTTTGCCCGGGGGCCTATTTTTGGATGGGCGCTAAAGGCGATGAACCATCGGTTTCATTGCATCACCCAGAATATGATTTTAATGATGACATCATTGCCAACGGGATCAAGGTCTGGGTATCTCTGGTTGAACAATCATTAGCACACAAAGCTGACAGGAGGATTTGATGAGCCAATATCATTTTATCGGAGCAGGGCAAATGGCTGAGGCGATGCTTCGGGCTGCAATTAAACGCGCTGGAATAGAAGCCAGCTGTTTTTCATTAAGTGATATTGACGAGCAGCGTGTCGCTTATTTACAGTCTCATTATCAATTGCCATCATCAATCACTAAAGAACAGGCGATCACCCAGGCTGACTATATTGTGATAGGCGTTCGCCCTCAGGATGATGTCGCTTCAGTCTGTGCTGAAGTTTGTCAATTAAATCAACATGCGACGATCATTTCGATTATTGCTGGGGTTACTCTTGAGACATTGAGCCAGTTACTTGGTGATAAGCAACCTATTGCGCGAATTATTCCTAACACCCTAACGGATACAGGTTTTGGGTATAGCGGTGTTGTTCTGAATGAATATGTCGAAAAAGAACTTATGCAACCTTTTTTAGAAAGCTTCGGCAAAGTGATGTATTTAGAAGAGCGTATGCTGGATATTTTCACCGGGTTTGGTGTAGCGGGTGTAAATTATGTGTATTACTTTATTGAATCACTCGTCGACGCCGGTGTTTTGGCTGGGCTACCTCGGCCTGAGTCAAAAGAAGTTGTTTATGAAAATCTGATAGGGGCTGTTGAAATGCTCAAGATCAGTGGGAAACATCCTCGTCAGTTATTGGATATCAATAACTCGCCTGCTGGGGTTGGAATGCATGGTCTTTATGAACTCAATCATAGTGACTTTGCAGCCGGTTTGCAGCGTAGTGTTCTGGCAGCGGTGAAGCGTACGACTGAACTTGCGAATGAATAGGCAGTATGCTGCTTTTTTATAAATAAAAGGTCAGGCAGTAATTGCCTGACCTTTTAATCTTACCATCCCTAATCGATCAGTGCTCAGGCTCTGGTGCCTACAGAAGGTAAAATCAAAGCTTTTTTCTGGAAAATCTGATTTTTACACTTTACTGTAATTTGGGATTATTTTCTGCAAAATACTCATGAGAGTCTGCGTTTTGAACTGCTTTTGAAGGTGATGATTGCGCAAGCTGACGTGCATAGTATTGCCCATAAGCAATATCATCAGCTCCACCATTGACGGTAAAGTGACTTAATTCGTGAATCAGTGTTCCTGATTTAGAATCGGTGCCTGTTGTATCGGCACTCCAGAACGCATTACATAAATGAATATGATATGGCTGGTTGGGGTATACGTAAGCATAAGCACTTTGCAGGTCAGATTCACAAGAACAGTTTAATGTTAATTCTTCATTCTGAAGCGCATTATTGATTTTGTAGAAATGGCTGGTTACGGTTGAGTAACGCGAGGAACTATAGGTGCCGAACCAGGTATCATTACGAACCGAATCAGCACCATCGTCAAGATAGTTATATGATTCACTACTGAGGCTCTGAGCTGCTTTAACCACTTTAACTATGCTCGATTTTTTCGCTAAAACGGTTTTACTTTGCTTTAATAGTAAATTATCGGTCTGGACCCTCCTGTACCCAAAAGCTAACCTGATTAGAATTCAGTGTTTGCGGTTTTACAACTGAATTTTTAGCTGTTGCTGCTGATTTTAGGAGTGACATGGCGGTTACATTGTAGTGAACACTATATGTACCAGCCTGAGTTATGTCATAGAAAGATGATTAGTCGAGAGTTTTATTGATGCTTTGTCCCGTACCTAAGGTAATATAATCTTTAGCTGTCGGGGCCCTCCGTTTGATCATTGGCCGGGTATAAGTTACCTGAGTCCCGTATACTTTAACTGAAAAAATATTTCCCTGTAGTTTACTTTGAGGTGCTAAATACCATTTAAGAACTTTTACCTGATGATCGCTTGTGTTGGTTACTGATAGCTATACTTTCACATTGCTATTGACATTAAAGTGACTGATATTGGTCTTTTAGGTGACATCTAACGTTGCCGCCTGGGTAACGCTGGCAAAGCCGGCAAGCGTTGAAGCAACAAGGTATTTGAAATTATCCATATTCGAAAATTCACCTGTTTTTATAGTTAGCTCCTGATAGATTCCGAGATAAAAGGTGATAAAGTTTTACTGGTGAGTGAAAAAGTCGATATCACTAACTAGGTGATATACTATGAGGCTGTTATTATCAATAATATCAAATTAATATGTGATTTTTATAGCTAATATAAACATATATACAAATGTTTGTTTATTATATGTATGACATACATTATTAATATATGATATATAAAAATACAGTGTAATTTATTCTATGTATTTAATACTATATTAAAATTTATATAGGATTATATATGGCAAGTTCTTGGTCGATTAATTTGGCTGATCAAATAATTAATAATGCAAAAGCTAATGGAATAGTTCATTTATAAATTCAAGATGAAATTTATAACCATATGAAATTGATGGGTTTTATCGATTAAGTCATCCTCAAGAATTTGTTAGCTGATATTTGATGTTGGGATGTCCAATTAGTGAATGTGTGCATTTTTATCTTGATGAACTCATCCTAGATATCAAGTCGCCCTAGATATGTTTCTAGGCCAGTTAAATAAATGCAACTTCATTACCAAGCGGAGATACTAATTATAAGAGATCTAGATTCGCGGATGGTTGATCATTTATCAGACACAACATTAGATATTTTCCATAGAATGTATTTAGCAGTACAAGAACGATTCCTGTTGATAAATACATTTCTATTACCTAAAAAGCCATTTAGTGCATCTGTGAATCATAGCGTATGGTTATGTTATGGTTTTAAATATGGGAATGAATGGGCAGGATATATATTATTGATTCCAGGTGAGGATACCCAAGGTAAGATCGCGAACGTTTTTTGAACGATTAGAACGATCGAGTTGACGATCATATTTACCTGTGATCATATACGCTCTTTTAAAATTAGAGCGCTTCCTATCATGCACATTGACGAGTTTAAAGAATATTTCCACGCGGTAACGGATGAACGCCAATCTGCAAAGATAACTTATTGCTTATTTGAGGTATTATTCGGCTCTTTATGTGCCGTTATTGCAGGAGCAAAAGGGGGGGGTGATATTCGCGAATACATTCTTGGTCATCATGATTGGTTTAAGCGTAATGGCATGTTTATTAATGATATCCCTGCCGATGATACGATAGCCCGTATTCTATCAAGAATTGACCCAGACTCGTTTCACACCTGCTTTATTAACTGGATGTCAGCGGTGCATTCATTAACGGATGGTCAAGTCGTTGCGATTGATGGGAAGACGCTTCGAGGTTCGTACAACAGAGATGATCGTGCCAGCACTATTCACATGATTAGTGCTTATGCCTCTTCAAACAAGTTGGTCCTTGGACAACTTAAAACAGAAGAGAAAAGCAATGAAATCACAGCGATACCTGAGCTTATTAAATTGCTCGATATTAAAGGTGCTTTAGTTACTATCGATGCAATGGCGTGTCAAACCGAGATAGCGAAAGCAATCGTCGGACAAGGTGCAGATTACTTACTTGCGGTCAAAAATAACCAAGGTAAATTACGTAAAGCCATAGAAGCTGCTTTTGCAACTCAACGGGCAACGACGCCAGAGCGCATAAAGGTTGAGCAAGGTCACGGTCGTATCGAAGTTCGTCAGGCATACGTATTAAGTAGTGAAGCTCTCGATGGTAATATCTCACGTTGGAAGGGACTAAAATCTATTGTGATGATAGAAAATTTCCGTTATCCGAAAGGCAAATCAGCAGAGCTTGAGTATTGTTATTACATGAGCTCAAAGCAGTTGAGTGCAGAGCAAGCAGCAAATGCAGTGAGAGAGCATTGGGGCATAGAGTCAATGCACTGGGTTTTAGATGTCACCATGGCAGAGGATGCTTGTCAGGTTTACAAGGATCACGGAGCAGAGAATCTCTCTTGCTTACGTCATATTAGTCTAAATATGTTGCGCTTCGAGCCAACCAAACTGAGCATTGTGGGAAAACAAAAACGCTGCATGATGAATACGTCGATGTTGGAAGCTGTCCTTAATGCTGGTTTGAACTCAGTGAGTGAAAATTAAACACTCATGCGGTCGCCCTGCCCGTAATCCCGACCAGATAACCTCTATAGGACATTTGTTTTGCCAATGCCCGGTCAATCCCTGACGTTGCTCTAATAATAATTGCCTGCATAACCGCCCTGTCTTTATTTTATAGGTTAAGGCGATACTAATATGATGTGTTTTTGATGAAACAGTTGATGGGGATGACAATCATTTATTTATACATCCATAAATATTGATCTGTTTGTAAATATAAAGTGCCTATTAAGAGACTTTAATTGGTTTTTTCGCTATAAAGTAACCATATTGGGTCTTTAAATTAAAGATTACTTATTTAAAATGTATCAAAGTACTAAATTAAGGACTTTAATGATACAATAGACCATTAAAGTAACAATATTTGGTCTTTATATGATTATAGGAAAGTCTGCTGAGGCCATAGCAGAAGTGTTGGGAGAGCGTCTTAAACAGGCACGGCTTAATCTGAATCTGACTCAGTCTGAAGTGGCTGATAAAGCGGGTGTGGCACGAAAAACCGTGATGAATGCCGAAAAAGGTAAAGCCCAATTAGAGATATTTGTTGCGATTATGATGGCTATGGATTTAACTGAACAGTTGGATCTGTTTTTGCCAAAACCTGATATATCGCCTTTACAACTGATCAAACTACAGGGTAAAAAGAGACAGCGGGCGAGTAGACAGCGCAGCGTCGCTAATAAAGAGGATGACCCACAGTGGTGATGGAAGCACTTAATGTCAGCTATCATAATCAGGCTGTTGGCGCGGTTAGTTTTGACAGTGAAAAAGGCACAGGTGCATTTGAATATGACCCTGGCTTTATTAAAAAAGGGATTGAGCTTTCCCCGTTAAAAATGCCTTTATCTAACCGGATTTTTAGCTTTCCTGAACTCGATTTTCTCACTTATAAAGGGTTACCAGGGCTTATAGCTGATTCGTTGCCGGATGATTTTGGGAATGCCGTTCTCAATGCCTGGGTTGCCAGAGGGGGGCTCATACCTGATTCTATTACCCCGTTGCAACGGCTTCAATATACCGGTAAGCGGGGGATGGGGGCCCTGGAATATTCCCCGGCAACTAAAATGCGGGGATTGAATGCTTCTTTGCAAGTTGAAATCCAGTCTTTGGTGTCTATTGCGCAGGAGATCCTTGATTCTAGAGGCAATTTTACGGTCGAACTTCATAAAGATGGTCAGGAAGATCGCGAAGCGATGATGGCGCTTTTGTCGGTGGGGATGAGTGCCGGTGGCGCAAGACCTAAAGCCGTTTTGGCATTTAATGATGATTTGACCCAGGTTCGTTCAGGCCAAACCCAGATACCCGAGAGTTTTACGCATTATCTGATGAAATTTGATGGGGTGAGTGAGCATAATAACAATCAGGAAACCTTCGGTGATCCACTTGGGTTTGGTGCTATGGAATTTGTCTATTACCAAATGGCCACGGCCTGTGGTATTGAAATGATGCCCAGTCAGTTATTAGCTGAAGGTAACCGTCGGCATTTTATCACCCAACGTTATGACCGGCAGGGTAATCAAAAATTCCATGTTCAGACGCTCAACGGTCTGGCTCATATGGACTATAAAAAACCGGGCCAGTATTCATATGCTGAGCTATTTGGTATTGCACGGCAGTTAAGACTCCCCGCCAGGGAAGCCGAGCAACTGTTCCGGCGGATGATTTTTAATATCGTAGCCCGAAATCATGACGATCATTCCAAAAACGTTTCGTTTATGTTGAAAAACAACCAATGGGTTTTAGCCCCAGCCTATGATTTAGCTTACAGTTACAAACCCGGCAGCCGCTGGGTCAATAGTCACTGGATGAGCTTAAACGGCAAACGCGATCATTTTTCCCGGGCCGATTTTTACATACTGGAAACACTCAGCCCTTTATTTACCCGACGAAAAATCAATGCAATGATCGATGAAATTATTGATGGTGTATCGAAATGGTCATATCTGGCCCGGGAGCAAGATGTACCCTCATCCTTGATTGATGAAGTGCAGTCTAATTTAAGGCTTCATTTATAAATCTAACGAATATGAACGTGGGATAAGTCGTCACTACTGAATTGTTAATCCTTATGTCGTGTCAGAAGAGGTTTTTGATGCTCAATGGAGGTCGATGAATTGAAGCCGACATATAGTGTGCATGACCTTTTCGGGCATTAAGACTGTACACCCTGTTTCTGATACCCCATCAATCAATATATCACCAACTATATATGTCGGGGAAAAGTTCATTCATGCTTCGCTATTTTTTTTGTATGTGTGAGTGAATCGGGTTTTTGTACTATATAAGTGCTGATGAATATAACGAATATTCCAATAAGCATGTTGAGGCTTATCGTACTTTGTAATAGAAAGAAAGAGAAAAATGCTGTTGCCGCTGGGACGCATGAGAAATATGTGGATATATTAGTGACGGTACCACGTGATAAAGCTTTGATTAAAAGTATTGATGATATAAATGAAATTAAGACTCCTTGCCATAGAACTGACAGTGCAAATGAATAAGAGAGAGAATAATGGTATCCATGGATTAATATACATATTATAAATAAAGCTGATGCAGCGCCTGTTTGCACCATTAAATTTGTCTCAAGCTTATATTGAGTGCATCGTTTTTTTTGTAGAATAGTGCCTAATGTAACACCTGCTAATGATATTAATGCGAATAGAATATTCTTAATGTTCGCACCGCCAATTGAAAAGCTGTTAAAGGAAAATATAAGGGTGCCTATAACGCACCCTAAAATCCCATATTTTTGAATTGGAGATATTTTATCTTTACTTATTAAAAGTGTTAATATAGGTTGAAATCCTAAAATAACAGTTAATAGAGCAGGCTCCATCCCGTCAGAGAGTGAATAAGCAAATGAAACCGGATAAATAAATTGTAAAAATATTCCAGCTGAAGATGAATTTAAAATAATGTCTTTTGTGAGTGTGCTTTTTTATATAAATATAATATAATGAATAATAGAAACGCGATAAGCATTCTAAAGGTCATAAATGTTATTGGATCAGACGATTGTAACCCAATGACAGATGCAATATACCCCGAGGCCCACAATAGTACAAAAAATATTCCGATAAAGTTCATAAAAAGGGCTTCCTTGCTAAAATTATAGTAGTGTAAATCTCTGACCTAATTATCTATTAATCGGATAATAATTTTTGATATATTAATTGAATATTATTGCTTTTATTTTTAACCGACTTGATTAATATATCATATATTTTTGTAATGGGAATATCATGATGGACATGAATCGATAATATTTTTAGTATTGCTGGTTTGATATTCTTAGGGTTTGAAATTTGTTCCCCTATATCCATGACTAGCTCATCTAAATCAGACCACTGTTAGTGGACGCCTGTTGAATACCATTGGCTCTATATTCTTTATAATGTCTATCCGGTTATCTCTATTAAAGATAATATTAAAAAGATCCGCTGATTTTGAATCGACATTATTGAGTGTTCTGTTGCCTCATTACAGTTAGCGCACCTTGTCAAGCATTATACCCGGTTTAGCTGGAAGGCGGTTCATTTAAGAGATGAGTTAGCGCCATTTCAGCTGACTGGGGTTAAAGATTATATCGATGCGAATTTAGAATCTGACCTGTTGCTCTGTGAACTGTCTGAACAGACTCAATTAAGTGAATACCGTTTTGCCCGTATGTTTAAGCAGTCTGTTGGTTTGGCACTGCATCAGTATACTGTCAATGTTTTATGGATTAGGTTTGAAGGCTATTCACCGCGGTGATTGTGTGCTTGTTCAATGAATATCTGAGTGCCGCTAAATGTTTCTCTACCTGATATAGAGATCGATAATTCACAGTTTACGGGGCTATAAATTACACGGTTACCCGGCATTATCAATCGGGATTATAACATCAGAGGTGACCTGCTTATCGATGAGTCAGCCAGCATTAGCCGAACATCCATTTAAAGGCATTTAAAACAAAGTGTCCATATAGTTGAAAGAGGAGCGGCGTGATACTGATCTTTTTTAGCATAGCGCTTTTTGCAAGTTATATTCGTGTTTGATGTACAAAGATAGGTACCCAGTACATAGCATATTGAATAATAATTAACGATTATATTTCAATAAATAATTTAAATTCTTATTATTACTTAATTGCTGGTGTTAATATGAAATAGAAATAATTAAATTATAAATAAAATATCTAATACAATATAAGAAATATATTTTGCAGATTAATATTAATCTGATTATAAAGTTATTAAATATGTATATAAATAATTTTAAAAATATTTGTTGTATCTTAAAAGAATAGTGTAGGTTTTAATTTCTACTATATCTTTTTTTTGTAAATGGTATTTTCTTAGATTGATAGTTATTTATTTATAATAGTAATATAGTATTTGTAATATTAGGTCGTTGTTAAATTTATTTTTATTTTTGTTAAATAATAGTAAATTAAAATTAAAATTAAAAAAACACGTTGAATTAATATTGTTTTTATTGATAAGGTAATATAAAAGTAAGCTATTAATTATGAAAATTTTAATCAAATAGCTTCAGTTTAGTAGTTATATTATAGTTAGATATTTTTATTTAAGGAGAGAGATTTGAATTTAGAATGGTATTACACATTTGTATGTATTTCTAAATATAAAAGCTATAGAAAGGCTGCCGAACAATTATATATAACTCAGACTGCAGTGTTTAATAGAATAAAATCTTTAGAGAATCATCTGGAAGTTAAATTAGTTGAAAAACATGGAAGAAATATTAGATTAACAAATATTGGAATAGAGTTTTTAACAATAGCAAAGGAAATATTACAATGCTATGAAAAAGGGTTAGATAAAATAAAAAGAATATCAGATAATAAAGTGGAAGTGACTATATTTATTTGTGAGTATATTGCTACTTATCTTATAACAGGATTCATTTCTTTTTTGAATAAAACAGATGAATCAATAAGGTTATGTATCCATGTTATTGAAGAAAATAGTATTGATTCTTTGAAAGAACAACATCCAGATTTAATCATTACAAGAAAATTACAAAAACACTCAAAATATAAGTGTGAAAAAGTATGTGAAGGCAAGATAGAATTAGCTGTACCAAATACATCTGAAAATGAATTGTACAACGATGAGGGATTCTATTTTAATAAGTATCCTATCATATCTGAAAACCATCCTGAATATTGGAAGTCTTTAAAGGTAAAAATAAATTCATTATATAATGGTGTAAAATATACACCTATATCTTCTGTATTTGTAACTGAAGAAATGATTTCCCTTGGTCAGGGTATATCATACTTACCTATATATTTATCTAAAAAAAATAATAGAAAAATAAAATTTATACAGCCAAACTCTATATCTCCACCAATTTCATTTACTTATATATATTATCAAGAAGAGACAGCATTAATTAAAAATGTGGTAGAGATTTTTAAAAAATATATAAATATAGAAAAAGTGATGGATAATGATTGAGTGGTATAAATATTAATTAATATGAAAAGTCTGTAATTTTAGTTTATTAGAATTAACTTGTATGGAATTGGACACCAATTAATATTAGAGTCCGATTCAATATATGTATTAATAGAATACTATACTAGTCTGTTTGGATTGATATTTACTATCAATGATTATTCTATACTCCAGGGCTAGAGCATACTTTGTTCGCTTTTTGAGCATGGTACATTCGAGCTTAAAATATAAGTCGATTTCACGAGTTCAACAAACGAACAGTATGCTCTCACCCTGTTCTATACTCTAGAAATAAATATTGATTTAGTTATATCTAAAATATGTCCTTTAGCATTATCTAAAAATTGGTTATAAAAAAATCCTTGTTCTAGATCTAATTTTTTATCCAAGGCATAAATAGTTAATTCATATTGATGATCTTTATCTGGTGGAGTCGGTCCTATATAGCATTGCGATAATTGTGTATCTTCATCACCTAGAAAAGGTGATGCAAAACTATTTTTTCCGTGAACGCAATTGTGTTGTATATTAGAACCAAATCCTTCAGGTATCTCTTTTATGGAACTATCAATATTACAACATATCCAATGGATCCATGAGAAGCCACAAACTGGAATAGAATCATGATCAATGAGTACAACAGCGAATGATTTTGTTCTTTCTGGCGGATCGATAATAGAAATAGGAAAGGAACATTTAGGATTACCATTATACTTTAAAGAGTCTGGTGCATATTTTGAATATTTATCATTAATAAATCCATTTGTTGTAGGAATATTTATTTTCATTTTTTACCTATATTGTGGAGATGTCAGATTATTTGTTGTTTGATATTTTTTTGATAATATTAAATATATTATATAATAAGTTATCATCATTATATATGATAGTAAAATAATATATTTAAACCCATAATTTAAATATATGTACCCGCCAACACATAAAAAGAAAACATTTACTAGTGAATAAAATCTTTCAAGGGAAATGTTTTCATGGCTTATATTTAATCTCAATTTTTTTAATTTGTTCAAACATGTCGGTCTAGATGTTCCAGAAATAACACCAAAAATTAACATTGATATTATTTCAGGGAATATATTATCAAAGTAAAAACCAAAAATTGATATTAATAGTAATATATTTATAAATAATTTTCTGTCCAGTAGATATTTGCTTAAATATTTAGAACTTATAAATCCAGAAATTGTATAACTGGATAATATTAATATAAAATAGTATGTGTTTGTCTTTAAATCTATATAAAGATGATATGGGATAAATGTTGTAAATGCTCCAAGAATTATTCCTCTAGTAAACGAGTAATCAAGAAATACTTTATACTTATCTATGTTCTTTCGAGTATTATTGTTCTTTTTAGCTGGATAATCTTTATCAGGTAGACAGATTAATATTGCAACAATTAATATTGATGATGTTATTATAGATAATATAAATGGTATTTTGTTATTTATTTGAAAACAGAAATATCCTATAATTCCAGATATAAGTAAAGAATAAAACATATAACCATTTGTTTTTTCTTGAAAAGCAGTTGGATTATGTATATTTGAGTATATGATTGTAGAATCATGACCTGCACTTATAATGTATCCTCCACCTAGAATAATCTGGGATATTATTATATAATAAATGTTTTCATATCCATTAACTATTAATATTAATAATCCTGTTATTTTTAATAATTCTCCAAATATAAGTAAGTATTTGCATTGATATCTGTGTTTAATTAAATTAAACAACTCATTTGTAATTAATGATGATATACAATATACTGACATGCATAAAGATATATGAAATATATTCATTCCTGTTGAACAAAGATATATAATAAATACTGGAAGATAGAAATATGCCCTAGATAATATTCTATATAAGACCAATATTTGGTTATATTTTTTAGTAAACATGATACCCATCTTTAATTAATGCTCTCTCTAGATCTTCTTTTGTTATGTCACCTAATCGAACTATTTTTACTCCATTTTTTATCACTCTAATGATGGTACTTGATTTTGATGTATTAGGTTTTTTATTAGAAGAAATTAGATATTCTACTTTATTTTCCATATGATTAAAGGCTATATCTTCAGTAACTAATTTATTATCAACTGTACCTGAGATATTTGCTGATGTTATTGCAATAGCATCTATCTTTGTTAAAGATAATAGTTTTCTCCATGTGTCATTTTTAATACATCCAAGCGAAATGGTCATAGAATTATTTAACATATAATCAAACCTATTATCTATTTTATCTAAGATAATATTTAATGGCCCTGGCCAAAATGAATTAACCAAGATATTCATAACTTTTTTATCAGTTGCTTTCCCATATAAATACCAGTTAGATGGATCTAGAAAAAAAAGAGATAACGGTTTGTCTTTTTTTCGTTCTTTAAATTTAAAAATTTTATCAATAGCTATTTTACTCGTGGGTATACATGCTAAGTTGTAATTTGTATCTGTAGGTATAATTATTGGGTTGTCATTATATAGGTGTTGTAGTAAATCATCTTTTATATTAGCCATATTTTTAATTATTTTCATATTAACTTACCATTTTATTGTATAGATATAGTTCATAAGCATTTTCAATAGAGATGCTTCCGACTATTTGATATATATGTCTGAAAAACATAGAGAAGTCATCTAAATATGGTATTTCCCCTAATCTATTATTTATTGATTTTTCAATACTCTGTTTACTTGAGATGTGACTTATTATGTTGAACCTGCTTTCATCATCAGGTATCCCGACTTTATTATTGTCAACATATTGATACATTCTTTTATCTATCTTCATACCATGTTGATGTATACCTGACTCATGTTTAAATGCATTATCACCAATTATTGGTTTTGTTGGTGGAATGATATAATCTAATATTTTTGAAAGTTTCTTTCCTGCAGTATAAATATCCTTATCTGATGGGGAAATAGAATTATTATATTTATTTCTTAATATATATGCGACTTCATCTAATGATGTGTTACCAGCTCTTTCACCTATTCCTAGAATTGTGGATTCTATTTGTTCTGCTCCATTGATTATTCCTGAAATTGTATTTGCAGTAGATAAACCAAGATCGTTATGGCAATGGACACTAATTTTAAAATTATAATTTTTTTATAGATTGTATTTATTAATTCCCCATATTCTTCTGGTGTACAAAATCCTACGGTATCAGCTATTGTAACGAACTCATTTTGATATTTATTACAAATGTCAAGAATTTTAAATAAATAAATTGGATCAGCTCTTGTTGCATCCTCTAAGCAAACATCGATCAGTATTTTGTGTTTATGAAGGACTTCTTGGAAATATATTATATCTTCTAAGAATTGTTCTTTTGTTTTTTTTAATTTTTTCTCAATATGTAAATCAGATATAGGAATTAATAATTTTATTTTTGTGTTTTTAAATAATGATTTTAATTTTATTGATTTGTTGATGTCATAGTCTTTTAGTCGTGTTAATATTACTGGTTTTTTGTTTTTATCCAATGCATTTATTTTCTTTTTTATAATGTTGAAATCAAAATTTGAAGAGCACATTCCTATTTCTACTGAGTCAATATTTAACGTATTTAATATTTTTATAGTTGATATGGCCGTGCTTATATCTTTTTTTATGCCTATTTGTTGGAATCCATCCCTAATTGTATTATCTTGTAAAAATATTTTATTCATTTTCATAAAATAAACATCTATTCCTTTTTAATGATAAAGGTATTTTATACATAATTAATAAAAAATAAATTTCATTTTTATTTACAGACTGTAAACTAAAATTGAATTGTTATGATGTATGGCTCATAAAATTGATGGTGATTTTTATTCGTAATTCAGTCGTCATATCGCCCTGAGGGTTAAAGGTGAATAGATGAATCGCTTCTTGTTCGAAAAGGAGAGGTGTTGAATCCTCGATCTGATACATATTTCATAAATCTAAAAACGGCTTGATGTGATTGATATAACTCATTTATATTGAACCGTTCACTCACTTCAATTATTCATCTGGACTTTCCTGCTTTGAGAATTCGGGTGAGAAATGTCAACCTGTCAATCTAGGGATGGATTTATGCCTGGCTCCGACATACTTCTCGAACATATTATTGCGACATGGCAATTCGATTCTTCATTACAGTTCGTTCAAAAATCAGAAAGCTGGATCTATAAAACCCAAGATGGGCGCTATTTTGTTCGTGTTATGGATGGGTTCGCACCGGAATGAAGCCCAAGTCTGCTCAGAGCTTGACTGGATGGTCTATCTTCACCATGCCGGGGTCCGGGTTGCGCAGCCGGTTCATTCAGTGAATGAGCAGTTAGTTGAAACGTTTGAAGATGAAGGAAAAACATTTCGGGTGTCTGTCTTTAAAAAAGCTCAGGGGACAATATTTAAATCGTTTAACGATGTGAGCGAGCAACAGTTGCGCCAGTGGGGACAACAAATCAGGAACATGCATGAGCATACAAAGTCGTATTGCCCAGAGTCAGAAAGCATCACGCGACCTGATTGGTCTCAGGATGAGTATTATATCAGGATGAAAACGGTATTATCTCAAGATCCGGAAATGGCAGCTTCTTTTGCGGCTCTTGAGCGGTGTCTACTCGAGAAAAACCAAGATAAACAGGTTTATGGGTTGATTCATGCGGATCTTCATCCCGGTAATTTTTTTATAGATGACCAGGATAACATCACTCTGATCGACTTTGATGATTGCCTTTATCATTGGTTTGCCTACGATTTAGCCGTCGCGTTGTTTAGCCTGAATAACTTTTTTCCCGGTGATGAAAATCAAAGCTGTCGGCAGTGGGCGAGGGAGGTGATTTTGAGTGGTTATTGCGGCGAGCAGTTTCCCGATGAGCGCATTATTGAAGATGTGGATCTCTTTATTCAGTTGCGCGCTTTTCTTTTGTTTGTTTGGATAAAGGACAATTTAGAGAATCTTGCGACACCCTCAAAACGAAAAGAAAATCGTCTCAAACATATGGCATTATGTCGGCAGCAAATCCAGTCTTTTAACTGGTCGGCCTGTTTGATGTAGGCTTGCATCTCGAACCGGGTTTTTAACCATTGGTGAGAAAGGCGATGAGTTGAAAGATATCTTCATCATATATTCACCTTCCTTTTTCAGCTTGTTGTCCCAAACATCGTTTTGGGAGACTGTCCAAAATAGCGGGTAAATGCAACCGTAAAATTATTGGCATAGGGGTAACCGACCTGCCAGCAGACAACTGAAACCGGTAGCCCTGATCCAAATAGTGTCAGAGCTTTTGCCATTCGCAAATCCAGAAGTAATGCTGCTGGGGTTTGATTGTAGAGCTCTCGCATGCCATCTCTGAGTTTGTTTTTACCAATGCCGATTTGAGAGGCCAAATAATTGAGTGTAAGCGGCTGATCGAGATGCTCGATCATCATCTGACGTGCCTTCTCAATTTGCCTGATTTGTGCCGGGCTAAGTGTGGTTTTCGGTGGCTCAGATGGAGGTAAGAGCCGGCGGAATTGTTCATCAAGCAGACTTAATGCGTGAATATGAAGTTTAATTTTCGATAGAGCGGACAGGCGGGTACGAAGCGCACCAGCTAGAGTTCGGGCATGAGTCAGTGCCGAAGGCGTCGTGATTTTAAAGGCTAACGGATGAAGTGAGTGATGGGCAAAGAGCTGGTCTGTTTTGGCTTGTTCAAGATATCGGCTGATTAATTGTTCTGTAGCGACAATCCGCAGTTGGCATATATCTTCATCGGCATTGAAGCGGCGCTCTCCCGGTAAAGGAGCAAATGCAGCTGTGGTGGTATATCCCTGTAAAAAGCGCAGTGGTTCAGAATATTCCCGTTGGTAACTGGAGTGACCATTGAGTGCGATGGTGATGGCCATGACACGTTCGGAATAAGGGGTGGGCGTTTCTTCTATCAGCGAAAATAACGGATGATAGTGTAATAGGTTGATAGACAATCCCTGTTCCAGTTCCATTTGGTCATGGTAGCAAAGCCCTAAATCCGCAGGCAATTGCCAGCGGATCTTTCCTTCAACGGGTTGATGTTGAATTAATGAATCTTTCAATTTGATCCGGCAGCAATGTTGAGCATGATGCATATTGCCTCCGTTTAGGCTTTAAACATTTTCGCATACATATAAATGACTTCCGCATAGGAAATAACTGCTCCTATCTATCATTATAACTTTATTCTTATAAAGAATGATTATGTTTCTCATTTATAGGTGGGGCATTTAAACGTAGATTACTTTATAAGGAGGTCATATGAATACTAAGATGCGGCATACGCCGGCTCTCGTTGGTTTTTCTCTGTTACTGGTGTTCGCTATGGGGATGCCCATGCTAATTTTTTATGCGATTGGTATATTAGGGCCTGAGTTAATTGCTGATCTGGGTATTCCTAAGCAGCAGCTTGGTTGGTTAACCACCAGTACTTTTGGTTTGGCAGCAGTGTTATCGCCATGGGCAGGAACTGCAGTACAACGGATAGGAACCCGGGGGAGTCTGATTTGCCTTTTCTTGTTAGTCGGATTGTCTTTTCTACTGATGGCTGTTTTGCCCGGTTTCACCGGGCTGGTGATTGCCTTATTGTTTTGTGGCATTGCTCAGTCATTTGCCAATCCTGCGACGAATCAGGCTATTGCGCAATGTGTTCCACCATCGGTGAAAGCGGGAATTGTTGGGATTAAACAATCGGGTGTGCAGGTGTTTGCTTTGTTAGCTGGTTTAGTCGTTCCATCGGTTGCGCTGCTTTGGGGATGGCGGGGAGCGTTAGCTATCTGGATGCCTCTGGCGCTTTTAATGGCGGTGGTCGTCATTTTCTTTGTGGCTCGTCCGACACAGGTCACTCCATCGCGTTCGTGGAAAATTCCACCACTGAATAAGGGGCTGTCGATATTGATGGCTATTCAGCTCTGCGCCGGATTGACGCTTTCCTCTTTTATGACATATCTTGGTGTCTGGTCTGGTCAATTTCATGTTTCAGCTCAGACAATCGGGGCAATGGTCAGTTGTTTTGGTGTGATGGGGATCCTGTCACGGGTCTTTTTAACCCCCCTGGGAGCTAAACTAAAAGATGAAACCGTGTTACTTGGCTCATTATTTGTTCTGGCGATTGCTGCTCTGGCAGTGATGCAATATGCCAGCACCTTGCATCATTGGCCACTTTGGGTGGGGGTCATCGGAATGGGGTTAACACTTGTTTCCACGAATGCTATTGCGATGAGTATGCTATTAAGTGATCCACAATTTGGCCAGCCAGCGCCTTCTGCTGCAATGTTATCGGTTGGCTTTTTTGGTGGTTTTACTTTCGGGCCACCGTCATTCGGCTGGATTTTAACCCATGGCCACGGGTTTAGTGCCGCATGGTTACTGCTGATGATTATTTTATTGTGTGGTTGCCTGCTGTGTTTATGGTTGAGCCAACACTGTCGTCATATGTATCATACGCAGATTGCATCTGCACTGGACAATCATCATGTTCCTCATTCTTAAATGAGACGTTCTGGAGCTGTATAAAAGGCTTCTGGGTCACCATTCAATATGTGCCTGTACCCTGAAATATGTTTTTATAGTGAGATTTTAAGTGCTAAAAACAAAGGATGAAAAGCCGGTGGGGATTAGACAAGGGCAATTATCGGATTTAAGGTCAATCACGGATATTTTTAACGATTATATCGAAAATACTCATGCCCGGTTTGAGACCTCGCCTTTTTCTTATCAGAACAGGGCAGAGTGGTTTTCACAGTTTGCTCAAAATTCGAAGTATCAGATTTTTGTGGCACATGAAGATCATCATGTTTTGGGGTTTGCCTGTTCTCAGCCGTACCGGATGTTTTCAGCCTTTGATGAAACGGTTGAAGTGACTATCTATCTTGCCTCAAAGGCCCGGGGTAATGGGGTGGGCTCTGCTTTATATCAACATCTTTTGGACGCACTGGCTCCACAAGCGGTACATCAGGCATTGCATTACCAAATGATGCATCGGTTGCGCTGTATAAGCGATTTGGTTTTCGTGAAGTCGGTGTGTTTACCGAATATGTTAAGAAAAATGGTCAATACATTAGCTCGGTCTGGTTAGAAAAGTCATTTGAATGAGCATCATGTGCCTGATGTCTAATTTAACCTCAATTCGGGATAAGGATAAGTTCACAGAGTGATTAAGGCTCATTTTTTACTCCTGTTTTCGATATTCCCGGTTTCAATTTGAATCTGAATCGTAGTTGAATTTGGTGTAAGCCATACCTGGTTTTTCCGGTAACGCTCTGGTTATTGGGGGCAATGGCAGACCAGGCTTCAACTTAATGCTCCAGCTAGACGTTGCGCCAGAAAATCCATCATGACTCTTATTTTCTGGTTATGTTGCACATCTCGATGGCAAACAAGAAACACCGGTAACTTTGGCAGTTTGAATCCTATTTCAATATGTTGCAGCTGGAATTGTTTGGCTAAGTCAGCGTGTGTAATGACGATTCCGCCACCGTTTCGTGCCAGCTCGATATGCATCGGCATACAATCGCATCGAAAGCGAAAATCCTCATTATGAAGATCCCACCCCAGTGCCTGGCTTCCTTGTTCTATTTGTGGGTCTCGATCATAGCCCAGTACCCGTAACTTAAACAGGTCTTCAGGCGTTTTGGGTAATGTTACGCTGGCTAAATAGCGTTGACTGGCGTAAAGACCCAATGAAATATCAAACAGATGTCTGGCAACTAAATCCGTTTGAGTGGGCTGAAACATTCTGACAGCAATATCCGTATCGCGTTTATCAATATTGGAAGCGTGATTATTTACTTCGATTTCAACATAGATATCCGGATAACGATTAAAAAAATCAGGAAGAATATGCGGGAGATAATATTGCGCAATCACTTCATTGACAGATACCCGTAATCTGCCGTTCAACTTATGGCGTTCACCACTGGCCAGACGTTGCAGACGATGGGCCGACTGCTGCATCAGCTGTGCTTCTTCGAGTAATTGACTGCCAAACTCGGTGAGTGTGACACCTTGTGTACTGCGGTTAAATAAAGAATGACCGAGTGTTTTCTCCAGCGTTACCAATTGCCGGCTGAGTGTTGATTGAGAGATGCCAAGCGCTCCGGCAGCCTGGCTCAGGCTGCCACATTCGGCGGTTGAAGTGAAGTAGTACCAGCTTTGCCAGTTCACATCGTTTATTTTGCTATTCATTTTTGCATATCCGGGTGTCAGTTATAGCCATTCATTAATTCATATCTGGATAGTAGATTTATATTACAAGGTATTTATCGGGGCAAGTATTATGAGAAGCGCATTAATATTAGGGATAACAGGCCACTTTGGTCGAGAGATGGGCAAAGCGCTGGCAAAACAGGGATGGAACATCAAATCGATTGTGCGAAACCTTCAACACCTTCGTGAATCGCAGCTTGATTTCGATATCATTGAAGGGGATTACCAAGACGCAGCATTACTTGATGATGCATCAAATGATGTCGAACTTATCGTCTATGCCGTAAACCCACTCTATCATCAATGGCATAAACAGGCGCTTGCCATGCTCGAACCCGTCGTTCAATTAGCAGAGAAAAAGAAACTGCATATTCTCTTTCCTGGAAACGTGTATAACTTTCGGCCTGATTCTTCTGCAATCACAGAATCGACCCCGGCTGATCCGGTTACTGCGAAAGGGCAAATACGGGTGACGATGGAATCACGATTACGCCAGGCCAGCGGCTCTGGTGCCCGTGTCACGATTATCCGGGGGGGTGATTTTATGAGCCGTCATGGACGACAGTGGCTGGACGTGATCCTGAAAAAGAAACATGGCCGGTTCACCATGCGTTTTCCTCATGCTTCAGATCACCGGCATTTCTGGAGTTATCTGCCGGACCTGTGTGCGAATGCGGTTCAGGTGATTGATCGAAGTAAAAATACATTTGAAATTTGGCATGATCCGGGTTTTGCATTAACGCAACGTGACTGGCAGCAGGCTTTTGCAAAAAATGGTGATACGCTCAGAGTGGCCCGGTTTCCCTGGTGGATTTTTTCGCTTCTTTCCCTTTTCGTTCCTCTTATCCGTGAAGTGATGCAGATGCGATATCTGTGGCAGCAACCGTTAATTTTAGATGGAAGCAAACTGAAAAATGAACTGGGTCATCATTATCAGCACACCCGGCTGGAAGACATTATTAAAGACATGACCTAATTCCCTTCATTGGAGAAATATCATTCTGATATAACGAGAGTGAAAAGCAGTTTAATGAATTGCTTATTCTGGTTTGAAGCGAAAGTCATTGTGTGAATCAAGGCCAGCTGAGCTGGCCCAGGAATTTAAACGGGGGTCTATTAATATGAACCAGTGGTTCCGGTTGTTCCTGTGGTCCCTGTTGTTCCAGTTGTCCCTGAGCTTGAGTCTTCATTATCTTGAGCAATGGCTGCTGAAGATGCGGCTAATGTTGGCCACCCAATTACTGGATGAAACACTTCGCCTTTAGCTGTATGTGCCGCAATGAAGTCACTTGGCGCGAATCTTCCGGGCGGGATATAAACAGTGCTTGCCTTAGAGGCCGAGACTTTGGCTAAGTTACTCTGCAAAAGTTGATTGGTTGCTGTATCGCTACTGCTACCGCTACTGCACCCGCTTAATGGAATGAGTATCAGCCACAGGCTCTTGTTACATATCGATTTAACCATAATAACTCCATTATTTTTTTAGTACTCGGGAAGGAAAGACTTGTTTAACAGACACAATCTTTCGCAATCAAGCCGGTTATTTCTGTTAATTAAGTGCTATTAAATACGAACCAAAATAATAGGTATTTGCAGAACCGGATTAGAATAACCCGGTTGCTACAGTGCTTGTATTACTTGTTTGTTCCAGCTGAAACATTGTCTTTTATCAGGTCATTCGCGATATTTTTTAGGCCCGTATGACATAAAAAACATACCAAGGCTGACCTGACAGGTACTTCAATATATATTTTTATTTATGTTGTTTATTAATAATAAAGAAAAAACAATCAGTTTACTAGTGACTGTTATATGTTCATATGTCATGTGATTGAAGGTCATATGCTGATGGTGGAATTTTGGGTCTTAAATCATTGCTTTAAGTCAGTTATTACCGATAAGCATGCGATCGATATGATGGTTTAATGTTTTATTGGGGGGGGGGCGAATTATTTAGTCTCAGATGTGGAGATATTTTCTTATTGTATTCATAGATCTGATTTCGCTTCTTATGTTTGGCCTGGATTTATTAGTCGCTTTATAGGGGGCAGTCGTTGTTTTGTCATTGGCTGGTGGTTGTTAGCGGTTTAAAAATATCATAGTTTTATCAGACAAACCCAAGCGCTGACCAAGGTGACTAAAAATACAGCTTCAATCACTACGTTTAACCATGAGCCAAATCACACAGAATGATTGGGAAGTATTTCATACTTTACATACAAGTAAATTAAGCCATATATGGTCTAGTTTTGAGCTTTACCGGGGGAGATATCATGCTCGCGCTCTCGGGTGTATCTGCGCAACATTATGTATCCGTCTGATAAACTGAATATTATAGGGTTTTAGAATAAAAGTGTGCACGTAGTTTCTGAGCGTGCACAATATACAAATGCTATGGCTTTTGGGAGAAATACATGGCAATTCCCAAACATTCTAAGCTGTTTGATTATGCAAAAGGTGCTTATTTTGCTGATAGTTTTTCATGCGAGATACCCAACAAGAATCAGAGCGCACTGGATGTTTATCTTGAAATCGCGAAACAAATGCCTGCTTGGGTTTCTCTCTTAATGGCAATGAGAAATCGCATTGTATCCATGTTTGGGTTAAAGCATTTAGGCCGGCTTCAGGATGCAGCTACTGTAAAAAACGCGGAGATGATAAACGTTGGTGAGCGCATAGGCATTTTCACGTTACGCAGTAACAGTGATACTGAAATAGTCTTAGAGGACAGTGATAGACATCTTGATGTAAGAGTATCGTTTCTATTGGATGTAGAAGGTGACAAAGTCACCGTTCACGCAACCACAATAGTGCATGTACATAATCTGTTTGGCAAAGTGTACATGTTTGTCGTTGCGCCAATTCATAAGATTATCGTCCCTGGTTCATTGAAAACGCTGACACAGGCATAACAAACGAGTATGGGGTCAATCATTAATTTTTAGCTGTGTTTTCATCCCACATGACGTTATCTCGTGACATCGAATTTATGAACCCTTGATATAACTGGACTTGTTGGGTGGGTGGCCTAACCTTGAGCTATCTTGCCCCAAAGGCCCGGGGTAATGGGGTGGGCTCTGATTTATATCAACATCTTTTGGACGCACTGGCTCCACAAGCGGTACATCAGGCATTGCATTACCAAATGATGCATCGGTTGCGCTGTATAAGCGATTTGGTTTTCGTGAAGTCGGTGTGTTTACCGAATATGTTAAGAAAAATGGTCAATACATTAGCTCGGTCTGGTTAGAAAAGTCATTTAAATGAGCATCATGTGCCTGATGTTTAATTTAACCTCTGTCGGGGTGAAGATAAGTTCAGATGGTGATTAAAGTCCATTTCAGCGTTAACGCCTTGATTAGAAACCAATTCGTATGCGCAGATCAAGTTAACTATTTAAGTCAGTTAAGTGTTCGCATGATGACTTATCAATAAAAATGAACTCGATCATAATAATAACTGATTGTTAACTTTTTTGTTTTTTAATCATAATCAATGTTAAGGTTTTGTCTATCACGTTTAAATATAGACTTTTAGCTTATTACGCTTCATAACACCATTTTATTATTCCTATAGGAATCATTATGTCTCAATCGTACCAGCGTCAATCAACTGATAATGCCTTATTATCACCCTTATTTTGGCAAGTTGCCGGTATTATGGCTCTGGCCATTCGCCTCGTAGCTGGTTGGACATATTGGGGCGGTGCGAGTCGGCGCCTTATCTATGCAACGGCAAAGCTTGATCCAACATCACATGCCTATTTAGCTAATAAGTTGGTGCATGCTGCTCCAGGGATGGCACTTGATTTAAGTGGCTTGATGTATTGGCTTCTTCATCACGGCACGTTACTGCATGTTGCGATTATCTTCTTCACACTGGTTGAGCTGGTTGTTGGCATCGGCTTAATCATTGGTTTTGCAACACGTCTAATGTCGATCATCGGTTTGGGGCTTGCCTGCACCTTGATGATTATTTTTGGCTGGATGGGCACGACCTGTTTAGATGAGTGGACGATGGCTTCGCTTGGTTTTGCCACCGCGGCCGTTACACTCTTAACTGGCGGTGGTCGTTATGCGGTTGACCAATTATTTCAAGGCCCCATTGAGCGGAAAAATATCGTGTGGGCACGGTGGTTAACCAGTGGCCCATTGCCACTGTCAACCCCACAAGTGATTAAATTTTCAACTATTATGGGGATCATTTCGATTCTCTTCACGGTTGGTTTTTATGGTTACAATTTTGGCGCACTGGTGACGCCCTTAAGTAAACGTATTGATAATGCTCACCACACTGTGACACTGTCACAGGCAGCTATTCAAGGGAATTTACTGAAAGTACATAGCTATATCACCACTGGACCAGATACTCAGGGTGCTTATATTGCACAAGTCACATTAATCCAAAATGGACACAAGCTAGTGACTTACTCGGCCTCATCACTGAAAGACAAAACCGTTGTCACGATACACAACCAATTTGCGCCTTGGTCAACGTGCAAGGCAATGGCTTATGCCGTGCAGTGTCAGCTCGGCTCAAAAGCGACGTGGTCGTTCAAATTGCCAGACGGGCTGGCGTTCGATCATTCGCAACCATTGACCCTGCAAATGAACAATGTCGAAGGCAAAGCCTTTAAAGTGATGGTTCAGTTTTAACGAATCTGATCATCACGTTACGCATTCTAAAGCGAGCGCTTATCCGTTCGCTTTTTTAGAATAATTCAGACCATCCACTTGATGAACCCTTGATATAACTGGATCTGTTGGGTGGGTGGCCTAAATTATTTCGTCGAATGGAAAAAATAATAGCGGTTAATGGCTCTAGAGATTTGGGTGGAAAAGCAGATTTAAATAAACCTATCAATGAAGAAGGCTGTAATATTGGGGGAGAAAGCATTTTTGAAGTTGATGGCATAAGATTTGGTCTTGAAGTTTGTTTAGATCACTCAAAAAAGGCTCCAACAAGTCGTTCAAGGCGGGCTCAATATCACCCAAGCCGCCGCAGTAACAATACAGCTCACCCCATCAGCAGGAATGTCTATTAAAAACGAATCCATTGCTACAGTAAACGACGGTATTATTTTTAATGTAGATGGGCTACGTGGTAAAATCCATAGAGAGTTTCCCCCACTACAAATTGCCAATTATAACAATGGAAAACCTCTAGAAGAACAAATACAACCTCTGTGTATATTACAACGTGCAAGTATTGCTGGTGATGTATGGAATAATCCACTTCAGGCAATAATTAATTATAATGAAGAGCTAAAAACAACCTACGGAGATATAATTAAATATTCCCTACTCAACAACTACCTTAATACTCATAAATTATAAGGCTAGACATTTAACGCCCGCTTAAGTGGTGAGCGACTCAATACGATGTTTCCGTATGCCATCTTAATCACTAAATTCAACGCATAGCGAAAACACCATGCATTGCGAATCCGTCTTTAGGTTAATCGTTTTTCTGCCAACTGCCCACGCTCTCCAGCCTCACCGATATCAAACCAACCAAGTTTGCGATAGAAACTAACGGCTTGCAAATTTGCAGGAATATAACGTAACTGAGCATATGAACATTGCTCTTTTTTGAACTGAGTACATATGAAGTCCACTAACTTTTTACCTAAACCGTTGTTACGAAATTCAGGTAACAAATACAGTAAGTTAATGTAGCCAAATTTTATACCTTGCTCATCCATCAAGCCATTTCGAAACTCTATTTGACCGATGACCTCATTGTTTTTGAGAACATGATAAAAGCCAGAATCATCAAATGTACTTAGCTTTGTAAACCACGCTTTAGTCTCATCAACACTAAAGCTGTCATCATTTCCAAAGCTTACGACATGTGCATCTCGTCGAAATCGCATGCATAAATCGAGAGTATCATCCATTTCAATATTTACGGGAATAAATTCCATTTTGCACTCCGTACTTCAAGTAGATTAACCTAACATTTTATTAGTGCGCATGCGCGTTTTCTAAACCTATTATCTAACCGTTGCGGCTTATACCTCACTGATTTTAAATGACTTTAAATTATGCATATTGGGATATCGCGCACGGATATTACTCTCAACGCCCTCAAAAACAAGCGTTTTAAGATATGACTGTATACCTATCCAGATTTGGACTGTTATGGTGAAGCGCTAAACGTAGAGCTAATAGATGAGATTTTGTAGGGCAACTTGTTCGTACTCTCCCAAATGAACAAACGAGTGCTAGCAAGCTTTGGGGCAAAACCTTGTCAGAGCAAAAGACAAGCTTAGACAAAAAGCATCGAAAAGTTTCGAACATTATTGTCATAGTTCTAGTCTTTATTGTCGAGTTCCCAACTTTAATGTTCGAAGACATGCGGCAAGTCGACCATCGCCTTACTAAGCCTTCTGGGATGAAAAAGCGTACACACTATTATACATAATGTGTACGCTTCTAGCACCCAAAAGAAACCATAGCCGTAAGGGCTGTCACTCACTTATGCGCGAATGAACATAGTTTCTACTGTATACACCTTCGGGAGGGCTTTGTACATATATGCATCAAACAAGGCAGAATGCCTACCATTACTCCCCTTTAAAACAGAAAGTTGTACCGACACAGCTGGGAATATATTTTTCCGGCATGGTCTGAATGATTTGGTTGATAGCAGACCAGCCGGTACAGTGCCCGGGGATCAGGTATTTCGGATTAATTTCCCGTAGTGCATCAAGCGTATCCGGGATGATTTTATCAAAGATATTCCCGGTTAAATGAAAACCACCCAATACCGCATAAACCTGGTCACATCCGGTCAGTTTTTGTGCATAGTGCACCGTATTGACCACACCGGCATGACAACAACCGGAAACCACAACCAAACCTTTGCCGCGCAACCTGACGATGACACATTGGTCGTCTTTGATCAGCGGATCATGCTGCCACTGGCCACCGTATTTTGTATAGTTTAAAGGAAATCCTGTCTCAAATGCTGTCGTCCGCTCTATTTCTCCAGAGACGAGCAGCATGTTATCCGCCAGTAGTGTTGGTTCGGTATGTTTTTGCAGATGAACTTTACTCAGTTGTTGTTCTGTTAACCGGGGGGCGGTGGTTTCCTCTTCATATCCATCCGGGCGGACGAGTTTTCTTTCCAGTAAGGCGTCCGGATGAACCACCAGTGGTATTGGCGGTGTGCTCATTTTATCCAGCAGTGCAGGTAATCCTCCGGTATGATCCATGTGGCTGTGGCTCAGAACAATGGCCTGCATTTGATTGATATCAATACCCAGGGCTTCCATATTGTGCCGGGTTCCGTCAGGACTGATGCCGGTATCATAGAGTACGGCTCCCTGATTTGTGCCGCATTTCATCTCTAGCTTTGCTGAGAAACCATGTTCGGCAACGATAGCTGAGAAACCGTCTTCAGCAATGAGTTGCTGGGCTGAAAAATCAAACCGCTGCACTTCCTGGCTGCCCACCAACAGTGCGTCGATTGAGTTGTCCATAATGATGCTGATGTTAATTTCATCAACTTCAGCTAAGGCGATATTTTTATTCATTTTTTTCCTATCCTATAATTTCAAAGGTTATTCTATTTCTGTGAATGATAAGATATCAGTTGATTTTTGTCGGGCTGTTTTTCTGATTGTGCAGCAGTTATTTTGCGGATAACAATAAGACACAGGGCGAAACTAAGACACCCACCGGGTGAACTCTTGATCTGACTTGAGTGGATGTCTTGATTTTAGCCATGAATCCTTGCTATCACTGGGTTCAAGGAGGGCTTGGATTATTGCTTTGGGTTAAACTTACTACCCACATCATGAACCCTTGATATAACTGGGCTCATGATGTGGGTGCATTAGCGAATAAAAGACATAATGAAAATACCGTTAAGAAGAACTACGTTTTGACGTAATCGGAACGTTCAATATGTCTTAATGGGCTGCTCCCATGCCTGCAAAGTTTCTTCCTCTTTTTTGTTCAAGAAGAACCTAGAATGGCAGGATATCAGCGTGGCACATACGTTGAGAATTGCTACTTACTGCATTGGCCATTTACGGCCATATTAAGAGTTTTAACTGCACTTTTTCCTTCGTTGTTACTGACCTTCTCAAGGTTTGCTCCGTCAACAAACACCCCCAATTTGATGTATTGACGAATGAAATAATTCTCCCCTGCCTTCATGTATACAGATAACTGATTCGGTGAGAATTCAGACTCAGTAGAAATTGTGTGCTTTGTATTGCCTGGAACCTGTTTGTAGAAAAAAACCTTATCAGCAGATTGGCCGAGGCACTTGCCGTCTACGAATATGTTTCTTTTTAATGCATGTCCAACAAAACTATCTCTATAGACGTATAAGCCAGCATTTCCGGTTTTTGGCGCTGGAAAAAATTTAGCTTGAGATGATTGTTGTTTGCTTGCCATTGGCACTGATGCACAGCCAGCCAACCCGAGCATGACTACAACGGCTGAAGCGAATGCAGCTTTCTTGAACATATATTTATCCTGTTTAGAAACGTGGTGAGGAAGAGCCTAACGACAAGCTCAGACGTGTTTTTGGTGGATCTCGTTTGTGCTAAAAGCACAACAGAAAGAAGCGATAAAAAACGTTTGCTGATTCTTATTGTTAGATATTTTAATTTGATTGCTAAACCTAGCATACTGATATTTTTGTATCCACTAAAAAGTATCAGGAAAACTAAGACCCCCACTACATTAACCCTCGCTATTACTGGATGCATGGGGCGTTGGCCTGATTTTTTAGGATTATCAGAACTGTGGGTTGACCTGTGACTGATAAAAAGAGATTTGTGTGCGGTTACCGCCTAAAGTGTGTTGCCAGATGGCGCCGTTTCCTGCCACAAGCGCATTTGAAAGCTGTTCCATCAGTGCTGAATTGTTGCCACTATGCAGTCCCTGTTTTTGTGGTGCTTTGAGAATACGTTCAATAATTCGGGAATGATCGCCAAAGTCACCACACAAAATATGCTTTTGTAATAAATTGGACTTAACATCAGACAATTTGTCCTGATGAAATAAATATTGAGTATATTTCTGCATATCGTCCGGACAGGCCAGGACACTCGTGACAACGGCTCCGAGAGCGCCTTCTGCACAAGCTAGCCAGAGACGGTGCTTCAGATTCTGAGGTAAGAAGCTGATGACAACACGATCAAAGGCAAAGCCACCGAAAATTTTCCCCGGGAAGATAGTCTGATATTTCACCCAATAAATGCTTTTGCTATCAAGCAATCGTTTTTCTTCCGGAGTAAAAGTGCTGTCAACGATCTGCTCCTGAATACTCGAGACGTTCGGGTTTACAATGTTGAATACTCGCGAGACATTTTCAAGATTGAGTTCATATTGACTCAACAGACTTTTCAGCGGTGAAAAGCTCTGAATATGAGAGACAAGCAGGAAATGATCTTCACCTTTACTAGCTCAGGTTGCCTGAAATGCACAAGTTGAAAAGCCGCCTGAAGCGATACCCGATAAGCTACGACCGGATAAAAAATCAATACCGTGAGTGGTATTTTCTATGACGCTGGCAGAGTTTTCATGTTTTTGATTAGTGAATAGTTTATCTAAAACGGGGTTGTCGGTATCCGTCAATTTCATTTTGATTACTGCACTTGATGTTGATGAAATATTCAAATTTCCGTTGTCGGTTAGCTGATTGGTGTAACCGACAAACGGAAAGTTTTTCTGCCAGTTATCTGGTTCGATGGGGGTAAAACTGATGTGTGAGGGCTTTGAATTTCCAACGCTATTCCAATCTCCCATCTGTTGTATGTTGTCTTTCTGTAAGATTTTTTCGTATTCGGTTGGTTCGAGATTTTCCATATTATTTCTCCAGCTATATCAGGTAACGAGTATCAATGCACTGATTTCTTGTTAACTTAGTGAATCGTGATTGACGACAACATGATGAATCGATGAAGAATTCAGGGGGAGTTGTTGAATTCGGTATTTGGTGAAGTACGGATTGGTTGTTGAAAACGAAGACACCCAATCAATTAATCTTTGCCGATTAATTTAGATCACCTTCTCGATAACTCTAGTAAGAATAGTTATTCCAAAAAACTGCTTTCAAAAAACAAAAAATTGAGGTTATTTTCTATGCAACAATAAAATCTATTTCGATTGAATAGCTATCAGTTTGTCGTTCCCGGCTATTTTTATCCCGGGTTCAGGTTTATGACTTTCTGCAATCAAGTTACCGGCGTTTGTGCTCACGAATGTTCCAATTTGTGAGCCAGGTGAGATCTACCGAGAAAAAATATGAAAGTGAAAAACCGAGGAGAATGAAGAGAAAAAGGATTTGAGAGTGTGTTGTACAGTGGTGTTGCTCAAACAACAAAAGGTTATGATTTTACCCATAACCTTTTGTTTTAACAGAACTTAAGTTTTCGACTTAGTTCATGCCGTATTTTTTCAGTTTTTTGCGCAGGGTGCCACGGTTGATGCCGAGCAAGATGGATGCACGGGTCTGGTTACCACGGGTATGCTGCATCACCACATCTAACATCGGGGCTTCAACTTCAGACAATACCAATTCATAAAGTTCGGTAACATCCTGACCGTCTAACTGGGCAAAATAGTTGCGCAGGGCTTGCTCAACGGAATCGCGCAAAGGGCGCTGTTTTGGTTCTGAACTGCCAGCAGTGGTGGTCACTGTTGAAAGAGTATTTGTGGTTAGGTTAGTCTCAAACATACTCGTCGCTCTTATCTGTTATAAATTCAAATTGTTCAAAAATTCGTGATAGCTGCAGTTTGTGCCGGGACCGACTCAAGTCGGTTGAAATCGCGGCGAAAATCTGCGGCTTCCGCATGGTTGTTGACGTACCACCCGATATGTTTACGGGCAATTCGTACGCCTAAATGCTCTCCGTAAAACCGGTAGAGATTTTCCAGGTGTTCTAGCATTACCTGTTTCACTGCTTGTTTATCCGGGGGCGTAAGGTGCTCACCCGTCTCCAGATAGTGATTGATTTGACTGAACAACCAGGGGTTACCCTGAGCTGCACGGCCGATCATCACGGCATCTGCGCCTGTTTTGCGCAGTACTTCAGAGGCTTTGGCCGGTGTATTGATGTCACCATTGGCAATGACCGGTATGGAAATCGCCTTTTTGACCTTCGCAATGGTCTGATATTCAGCTTCACCCCGATACATACAAGCCTTTGTTCGTCCGTGAATGGCTAATGCCTGAATACCGGATTGTTCGGCTATTCTGGCAATGTCCAGTGCATTACGGTTTTCTTTTGACCAGCCGGTGCGGATCTTCAGAGTGACCGGAACATGCACGGCTTTAACAACCGAAGTTAAGATCTTTTCGACCAGAACCGGGTCTTGCATCAGGGCTGAACCTGCCAGTTTTTTGTTGACCTTTTTAGCCGGACATCCCATGTTAATGTCGATAATTTGCGCACCATTGTCGACATTAACCTGAGCGGCCCTGGCCATTAAGGTTGGATCCGCTCCGGCAATTTGGACGCTACGGATCCCAGGCTCTCCCATGTGGTCCATTCGTTGGCGCGATTTACGGCTTTCCCATACTCTGGGGTTGCTCGACAGCATTTCTGAAACGGCCAGTGCTGCACCTAAACGTTTGCATAAGATCCGAAAAGGCCGATCAGTTACACCCGCCATGGGAGCAAGTAAAATCGGATTGTCCAGCCGATAAGGACCAATGTGCATGACCTTGCCTTCATTTATCTTCACATCCAAAGGCGGCGTAGTTTACGCCTTTTTGGCCTTCGTGAAAAGGTCATTATTTGAACATTTTTTATAAAAATCACTGGATTTTTACCTTGCATTTATGGCATGGGTTGTTCTAATTGAGTTTTTTACCACTAATCCGGCACCAGTCCCCTTGTGATTTCACCGGGTCGAGTTCAATTTGTGGGCGATACACGTCGCTGACGCGCTCGGCCTGTTCATTGAGAATCCCTGAAAGGGCTAACAGGCCTTCTTCTTTCAAATAGCCACAGATGACGCTATACAGCTCGCATAGTGGGCCAGCTAAGATATTGGCAACGACAATGTCTGCTTTAAAGTCGCTGGGTTGATTTTTAGGCAGGTATAACTCTAGCTGATCAGAAACACCATTTCGCTGAGCATTGTCATGACTGGCTTGTAAAGCTTGAGGGTCGATGTCAATTCCAACAACTCGTTTGGCGCCCAGTTTTAAGGCGGCTATGGCTAAGATCCCACTGCCGCAGCCAAAATCAACCACTGTTTTATCGCTCAAATCAAGGCTGTCGAGCCATTGCAGGCAGAGTGCGGTGGTTGGGTGGGTTCCGGTGCCAAATGCGAGTCCAGGGTCTAGCAGAACATTGATGGCATTGAGGTCTGGGATCGGCAGCCAGCTTGGGCAGATCCATAACCGCTTGCCAAATTGCATCGGGTGGAAGTTTTTCATCCATTCGCGCTCCCAGTCTTTGTCTTCAAGCTGGTCGAGCCGGTGGTTGGTTTCGTTGATGATCCCTGATTCGCGCAGCACTGTTAAAATGGGTGCCATATCGGTATCGGCCGGGTAGAGGCCCTGTACATCTGTATCACCCCATAATCGGGTTTCACCCGGATCGGGTTCGAAGATCGGGGTATCGTGAGCATCTAAAAAGGTGACGGCCTGTGCACCGTTTTCCATCAGTTGATCGCCAATTGGTTCGGCCGTTTCTTTGGTGGCGTTGATTTTGAGTTGGATCCAGGGCATGGGCTTTCCTGTCAATAAAATCGGCTCCGATGTCATTGCGACCATCGGAGCCGTAAAGTATGAGAATGACGGTTAATTATAAACCGAGTTTTTTCTCAAGATAGTGGATATTGGTGCCACCATTATGGAAATTTTCATCTTCCATAATGATTTGTTGCAGCGGTACGTTGGTTTTGATCCCACTGATAACGAGTTCTGCAAGCGCATTTTTCATACGTGCAATGGCAATATCCCGATTCTCTCCGTAGGCGATCAGTTTGCCAATCATCGAATCATAGTAAGGCGGTACTTTGTATCCGGCGTAGATGTGAGAATCCCAACGGATCCCCGGTCCTCCCGGTGAATGGAATTTATCAATCAGACCCGGTGATGGGATAAATGTATCAGGGTCTTCTGCATTGATTCGGCATTCAATGGCATGGCCGGTGATTTTGACTTCATCCTGGCTGATGGACAGCGGTTGTCCGGCGGCAATTCGGAGTTGCTCTTTGACCAAGTCAACGCCTGTGATCATTTCGGTTACCGGATGTTCAACCTGAATACGGGTATTCATTTCGATGAAGTAGAAGTTGCCGTTTTCATACAAGAATTCAAATGTACCGGCACCGCGATAGTTGATTTCAACACAGGCTCGGGTACAGCGTTCGCCAATATAACGGCGCATGTCAGCAGTAATGCCTGGGGCTGGGGCTTCTTCAACAACTTTCTGGTGGCGTCGCTGCATTGAGCAGTCGCGCTCTCCCAGATAGATGGCGTTACCCTGACCGTCTGAGAGCACCTGAATTTCCACATGGCGTGGGTTTTCCAGGTATTTTTCCATGTAGACGGTGCTGTTACCAAATGCGGCACCGGCTTCGGACTGCGTCAGCTCAATGGCGTTCAGAAGTTCTTTTTCTTCGTGAACAACGCGCATTCCGCGACCACCACCACCACCGGAGGCTTTGATGATTACCGGATAACCAATGCGTTTGGCAATGCTAATATTTCGTGCGTTATCGTGGTCGAGTGATCCATCAGAGCCCGGGACACAGGGAACGCCGGCTTTTTTCATTGCGGCAATGGCTGAAACTTTATCGCCCATCATGCGAATGGTATCAGCCGTTGGGCCGATGAAGATAAAACCACTTTTTTCGACCATTTCAGAAAACTCGGCATTTTCTGATAAAAAGCCGTAGCCAGGGTGAATCGCAATGGCATCAGTAACTTCAGCCGCAGCAATGATTCTTGGAATATTTAGATAACTTTTAGCCGCTGCGGGTTCGCCGATACAGACGCTTTCATCAGCTAACAGCACATGTTTAAGATCCCGGTCGGCTGTGGAATGAACTGCAACAGTTTTAATTCCCAGCTCTTTACAGGCCCTTAATATCCGTAGCGCAATTTCGCCACGGTTTGCGATGACAACTTTATCGAGCATGGTAGCCTCTTTTATTCGATTATGAATAGCGGTTCGTCAAATTCAATGGGCTGGCCGTCTTCGACTAGAACGCTGCTGACGGTACCTGCTTTGTCTGCTTCGATCTGGTTCATCATTTTCATAGCTTCAATGATACAAAGGGTATCACCGACATTGACTTTCTGGCCTTCTTCAACGAAGAAAGGCGCATCTGGTGATGGGGAACGATAGAATGTTCCAACCATTGGTGAGCGAACGGTGTGTCCGGTTACTTTGGGCTCTTCTGCGACAGGTGCTGGTGCAGCAGCTGGCGCTGCAACCGGAGCTGCTACAGGTTGAGGGGCTACATTGTAAACTGCTGGTTGAGCTACTTGACTGGAATATCGGTTGATTCGAACCGATTCTTCACCTTCGGTGATTTCTAATTCTGAAATACCTGACTCTTCAACCAGTTCGATCAGTTTCTTGATTTTACGAATGTCCATGATGTTCTCTTTATTAGTTATTTTTTGATGAATGCAACTGTTTGACGGCTGCACTCAACGCAAATTGATACCCCTGACTTCCTAGACCACAGATCACTCCGATTGCTTTATCAGACAGATAGGAATGTTTGCGAAATGGCTCGCGGGCGTGAATATTAGAAAGGTGTACTTCGATAAATGGGATATTAACTCCCAAAAGCGCATCGCGAAGCGCTACGCTTGTATGGGTAAAGGCACCGGGATTGATGATGATAAAGTCAACATTCCCCATCCCCTGATGGATGCGATCGACAATCGCCCCTTCATGATTCGATTGAAAATGTTCCAGTTTGACATGAAGTGACTGAGCTTGTTGGTCGAGTTGTTTCGCAATGTCAGCCAGGCTCTGGTGGCCATAAATTTCTGGTTCACGTTGACCGAGTAGATTTAAGTTGGGGCCATTTATCACTAAAATCGTCAAAATGTCATTCATTTTCGGTAAAAACCTTATTTGATTCTTTGTTATAACTATTGTGCCAAATATAGCACAAATAGGTAGTTATAAATGCGATGTTACACCATATTTTCAAAATAGGCTAAGTTTCTTGTAAGATAGACACTAATTTACAGAAGTACGGTGATATTGATAGGTATATGTTTAGAGAATGTAGGTGCTTTAGGGGCATGTTCTCTAGAGATAATGAAGGTTTAGCGACTATCCGGGCATTTATTTTTGCGCTTTTTGGGATAAAACATGAAGCTGTATTTAACCTCAACTCGGGATAATAAAGCCTTTTCTGATAGGGATTAAAGTCGATATTGGCGTTAAATTCGCTTGCCATAGAATGGCTATGGCGGCTCAGATTTGCCTTGAACTCGACCTTCAATCCTGCATCAGAAAACAACACTGACCCATCATGAATCAATCGTGATTCATTGTGACTTCTTATCCCAGGTTGAGGTTAAGTAAATTGTCGCCTGATTTTTAACAAAGATATCTGCTTATTTGTGAGTCTTGTGCATTAATCGATATGAGGTGGCCTCATAAATAGAGGCCAAAGTCTGATATTGCGTGGGCTATTGGCGTTAACAAACCTGGTAGAGATCTGAAAATTGATGGCTTAACCATTTATAGAGATTAAATGCGGCGGTGCTCTTCCAGGTTGGTAACCCTTGTTCATCTAAGAAGTTTTCACCTTTGAAGACAATGGCGTTTGTCGATTGTTCGACTTCATATACGATGACACCATCAATATAATCGTCATGGCCATGCAATGCTTCGTTGGCTAGTTTGACCATTTCAGCTGCGCTGATTTGTTTTTTTTCGTTCATGTTTTATTCCTTCATTTAAGGTAAGTTGAGCTTTGATGATCCCCGTTCTCTATTCTGAACAGGCGAGCCTCACTGCATTCCAGCGATAAGCTATAGCTCTTGGCCGGATGGATAAATAGATCGCCAATGCTCAACAGCCCCAGGTTTTATTCCCAAATCAACAATGCAAACAATTTTTTACCTCGTTTGATGAGGGTGTAGCGTTGGTAAAGTGCACTGCTTTGGGTTATTTCTGCTGCAACATCGGTTTGTTTTTCACCGTTGATGGCTACAGCGCCGTTACCGATAAATTCACGGGCCATTTTGTTGGATTTGGCCAGTTCAGTCTGGGTCAGTAATTCAATGAGCGTATGCTGCTCTGCGTTAACCCTGGTTGTTGGCAAACCGTCTAATGCTAATTGTTCCAGATCGTTTTCACTGAGCTGTGCTAAATCACCTGAGAATAATGCTTTGGTGATTCGTTCTGCTGATGTCAGGCCTTCTTCGCCGTGTACCAACCGAGTAACTTCCCGGGCCAAAATTCCCTGAGCCTGTGGCTTGCCCTGAGCATTTTTGTCTTCAGCTTCAATCTGTTCAATTTGTTCTACTGATAAGAATGTAAAGTAGCGCAGGAATTGATAAACATCGGTATCTGCGGTGTTGATCCAGAACTGGTAGAACGCATAAGGTGATGTTTTAGTCGGATCAAGCCAGATCGTACCGGTTTCGGTTTTTCCGAATTTGGTGCCGTCGGATTTTGTGACCAATGGCATTGTTAATCCGAAGGCCTGGTTGCGATACATCCGCCGTGCCAGGTCGATTCCGCCGGTGATATTTCCCCATTGATCGGAGCCACCAATCTGAATGGTCACATTTTGTTGGTGACTTAATTCTGCAAAATCGTAAGATTGAAGTAGAATGTAGCTGAACTCGGTAAATGAGATCCCGGCACCTTCTCGGTTAATCCGTTGTTTAACTGATTCTTTTTGGATCATAGCATTGACACTAAAATGCTTGCCTACATCGCGCAGAAAGTCGATGGTGCTCATCTGGCTGGTCCAGTCGAGGTTATTAGCAAGCTCTGCACCTGTTTCGCCATCATTAAATTCGATAAACCGGCTGACTTGTGCTTTAAGTTTTTGGACCCAGCCTGAGACAATGTCTTTCGTGTTCAGTTGTCGTTCAGTTGCTTTAAAGCTCGGATCACCGATAAGGCCGGTTGCACCGCCGACTAAGGCATAAGGTTTGTGACCTGCCAACTGGAATCGGCGCAGCATTAATAAAGGGACTAAAGAGCCAATGTGCAGGCTATCGGCGGTTGGATCAAAGCCACAATACAAACGGCGGGTGCCGGTATTGAGATGCTCGGCCAGCTCTTCTTCGGCTGTGCACTGATTAATCAACCCGCGGGCCTTGAGATCGGCCAATAGTTTGTTTGTCGTCGTCATGATTCAACCTGTTCCGTTTTGTGTCTCTAAAATTAAAAGATGGCCGCTGATTTTACACGCTCGGGAAGGTAAATACATTATTTCGTTGATTTCTTCACAGGATATTTGACTCTGATTTAGCCATTATTCATGGTTGGGTTTAAAAGAGTCCGGTTTGTCTCCATTTATGACTTAACGCGCCAACATAACAGGAGGAGCGCATGTTTTTGTATCTATTTTTAGCAATTGCCGGATTATCGGTTGCAGAACTATATGTTCTGATCCACGTCGGCGCCGTAATCGGAGCTATTCCGACGATTGCTTTAACCATTCTGACGGCTATCGTCGGCGCGTCACTGGTTCGTAGTCAGGGATTACAAACGGCATTAAGTGTTCAGGATAAATTAGCCAAAGGGGAAGTTCCGGCTCAGCAGGTGGTCGAAGGTGTGATATTGATTATTGCCGGTGCATGTTTAGTGATGCCTGGGTTTATCACAGATTTAACCGGAATGGTGTTATTAATCCCCTGGATACGCTCTCGCCTGGCTAAAAAAGTACTAACGTCCAAACATGTCCATTTTAATCATCCCGGGCAATCTGGTGGTTCAGGCAACACATTTGAAGGTGAGTATAAACGTCACGATGATGACGATGATCATCATCGTTTAGGCTGAAAAATTTGAGATTTAGAACGTGAAAAAGAAAAAATATTAAAATTTTTTTCTTTTTCCCCTTGGAACTCAAAAATGAGACCCCATCTAAATTGTCACTTGAGATTTGATTATGAATGACAGCATTATCTGTTTTTCATAAACAACACATAAACAACACGTAACACGCTGTGTTTTTTAAAGGAGACTAAGCAATGAGTATTCGTCCGTTGCATGATCGCGTCATCGTTAAGCGCAAAGAACAAGAAAGTAAATCAGCTGGCGGTATCGTTCTGACAGGTTCTGCAGCAGAAAAATCCACTCGTGGTGAAGTGATCGCTGTAGGTACTGGCCGAATTATGGACAATGGTGACGTTAAACCATTAGCTGTAAAAGTTGGTGATGTAGTAATTTTCAACGACGGTTATGGTGTGAAAACCGAAAAATTGGACGGTGAAGAAGTCCTTATCATGAGCGAGTCAGATATTCTGGCTATCGTTGAAGCTTAATTGTCGGTTTAAATTTAACTACTGAAGGATTTTGAAAATGGCAGCAAAAGACGTCAAATTTGGTAATGACTCTCGCACCAAAATGCTAAATGGTGTGAATATTCTGGCAGACGCCGTAAAAGTAACTCTGGGTCCTAAAGGACGAAACGTCGTTCTGGATAAATCATTCGGCGCACCAAGCATCACAAAAGATGGTGTTTCTGTAGCTAAAGAAATCGAGCTCGAAGATAAATTCGAGAATATGGGCGCTCAGATGGTCAAAGAAGTTGCTTCTCAGGCTAATGATGCAGCCGGTGACGGAACAACTACTGCAACTGTTTTAGCTCAGTCTATCGTAAACGAAGGTCTTAAAGCGGTTGCCGCTGGCATGAACCCGATGGACCTGAAACGTGGTATCGACAAAGCCGTTACTGCGGCAGTTGCAAAACTGAAAGATCTGTCTCAGCCTTGTTCTGACAATAAAGCGATTGCTCAGGTTGGTACTATTTCTGCTAACTCTGACGAAACAGTTGGTAGCATCATCGCTGAAGCGATGGATAAAGTGGGTAAAGAAGGTGTTATCACTGTAGAAGAAGGTCAGGGCTTGCAAGACGAACTGGATGTTGTTGAAGGAATGCAGTTCGATCGTGGTTACCTGTCTCCTTATTTCATCAACAATCAGGAAAATGGCAGCGTTGAGCTGGAAAACCCATATGTTCTGTTGGTTGATAAAAAAATCTCAAACATCCGTGAACTGCTTCCAGTTCTGGAAAGCTTGACCAAAGCAGGTAAACCTCTTTTAATCATCGCTGAAGATGTTGAAGGTGAAGCGCTGGCAACTTTGGTTGTGAACAACATGCGTGGTATCGTTAAAGTTGCTGCCGTTAAAGCTCCAGGTTTCGGTGACCGCCGTAAAGCAATGCTGCAAGATATTGCTATTCTGACCGATGGTACTGTCATCAGCGAAGAAGTGGGTCTGGAACTTGAAAAAGCAACACTGGAAGACTTAGGTAGTGCAAAACGTGTTGTTATCAATAAAGACAACACAACTCTTATCGACGGTGTTGGTGAGCAGGCTGCAATTGAAGCCCGTGTTAACCAAATCCGTGGCCAAATCGAAGAAACTTCTTCTGATTATGACCGTGAAAAACTGCAAGAACGTGTTGCTAAACTGGCAGGTGGTGTTGCGGTAATCAAAGTCGGTGCTGCAACCGAAGTTGAAATGAAAGAGAAGAAAGCACGTGTAGAAGATGCTCTGCATGCAACCCGTGCTGCGGTTGAAGAGGGTGTTGTCCCTGGCGGCGGTGTTGCACTGATTCGTGCTGCAGCTCTGATTACCGATCTTTCTGGTGAAAACGAAGACCAGAATGTTGGTATCCGTCTGGCTCTGCGTGCAATGGAATCTCCACTGCGTCAGATTGTTTACAATGCAGGTGAAGAAGAATCTGTTATTGCTAACAAAGTGAAAGAAGGCGAAGGTAACTTTGGTTATAACGCGGGTACTGAAGTATTCGGCGACATGCTGGAAATGGGTATCCTTGACCCAACTAAAGTAACTCGTAGCGCGCTTCAGTTCGCAGGTTCAGTTGCTGGTCTGATGATTACTACTGAATGTATGATCACTGACAAGCCACAAGACGATAAACCTGCTGCTCCTGATATGGGTGGTATGGGTGGAATGGGCGGTATGGGCGGCATGATGTAAACCCTGCTTACTGCTTAGAAACTTAATCGTTTCTTTTTAAAGCCCCGTGAGTGAATCACTTACGGGGCTTTTTATTGGCTCGAAAATAATACAAATCATGACGGATGAGTCATGTTTTCAGGGTTAACATAACGGTCAAATTCACTTTCGGTTAGGAGCCCGAGTCGCACTGCTTCTTCTTTGAGTGTGGTGTTATTGGCAAATGCTGCTTTGGCAATTTTTGCGGCATTATCATATCCAATATGCGGATTTAATGCGGTCACCAGCATCAGTGAATTGCTCACATGTTCTTCAATATTTTTTGCATTAATAGTAATGCCTTCAAGACAATGTTCGTTAAAGCTGCGGCTGGCATCACTTAATAGTCGTATTGAATTCAGTACATTGAAGACGATTAGTGGTTTGAATACATTGAGCTGTAGGTGTCCGCTACATCCTCCCACGTTGACAGCAGTATCGTTGCCGATTACCTGTGCACAGACCATTGATAGTGCTTCACACTGTGTCGGGTTAACTTTGCCGGGCATGATGGATGAGCCCGGTTCATTTGCTGGCAATTGTAATTCATTTAAACCTGAGCGTGGTCCTGACCCTAATAAACGAATGTCATTGGCAATTTTCATCAGGGAACAGGCGATTGTTTTGAGTACGCCGCTGACATTGACCAGTGCGTCATGTGCCGACAGGGCTTCAAATTTATTGGGGGCACTTCTAAATGGCAGGCCGGTCAGTGTTGATATTTCGGCTGATACTCTTTGAGAAAATTGTGGGTGGGTGTTTAAACCGGTTCCGACGGCTGTTCCTCCAATGGCCAGTTCGAATAATTCTGGTTGCACATGTTTGATTCGGGTGATTGCATTGCCAACTTGTTGTGCCCACCCTGAGAATTCCTGTCCGACGGTGAGTGGGGTTGCATCCATCATATGGGTCCGGCCAATTTTGACGACTTTTTCAAACTCACTTGATTTGTTCTGAAGTGTTGTTGCTAATGTTTCTAGTGATGGCAACAGGTTGTGGGTTAGTTGTTCTGCAGCAGCGATATGCATTGCTGTTGGAAAAGTGTCGTTAGAGGACTGGGCTTTATTCACATCATCATTGGGGTGGATGATTTTATCTGAGATGTCATGGCCTGCCAGCAGAATAGCTTTGTTAGCGATGACTTCATTAGCATTCATATTGGTTTGTGTTCCTGAACCCGTCTGCCAGATGACCAGTGGAAATTGATCATCTAAATCTCCCCGGATGACATATTCAGCGGCATTTTGAATCAAGTCTGCTTTAGTTTTATCTAATGACCCTAATTCACAATTGGTGATTGCGGCTGCTTTTTTTAAAATGCCCAGGGCCCGAATGATCTCTCTTGGAAAGTGGTCATGTCCAATTTTAAAGTTCTGAATTGAACGTTGGGTCTGTGAGCCCCACAGGCAGCCATCCTGAACTTCAATTTCGCCCATTGAATCTTTTTCGATGCGTGATCCCATTTTCTTTATCCTGTATTAGTTTGATTATTATTGAGAATAAATCTTATTTATGGCGTTTGCCAGATTGTTATGAGCATGTTCAGAGGATGATCGTATTTATGTGAACTCCCCTAAATAAGTCCACATTCGCTATTCTGTTTTTGTATGAAATTTGAGCTTGGTACCGTTTTTTTTTGACCAAACGCATCTGATGAACCAATCTGAATACAGATTTACTCAGAATCAGCTTAGGAGAAGATGATCATGAGTCAGGTTCAATTTTACTATCCGTTAAGTTATAACCCGGAATTACTGTGCTCCAGTGCGGATGTGACGACGGTGATTGGCTTGCTTTATAACAATATCATTCGTCAGGATAATATGATGACTGGCATCGCGTCGCTGTCAGGGGCGATTATTGCGTCACCTTCAGTTCCGGCTGACCCTGAAACTGATCAGAATTATGTCTATGACTGGGTTCGGGATTCGGCAATTACGATGCATGAGGTTATTGCGGTGGCTAAATTGGATACTTATTCCGGTTGGTGCGCGAAGCTTACCGGGGTAATTAAGAATTATATTCAGTTTACTAAGGTGGTTCAGTCTCATTCAGAGGATGTTTCATTGGGGTATGCAAGGTGGAATTTAAATGGAACCCCTTCGGCAAACTGGACTGTTCAAAATGATGGGCCTGCACTGCGTATAATCGCTCATATAGATGCAGTTGAATCGGGGTTACTTTCAGAAGTGGTTAAACAACAGGCATTAGAGAATATTAAGGTTGATTTGAATTATCTGGTGAATGTTTATCTGGATTCTTGTTTTAATATTTGGGAAGAGGTGTATGGCGAGCATTTTTTCACCAGTAAAATTATCCGCAGGGCTTTTTCTGATTGCCGGAAATATGAAATTTTTACAGATTTTATTGATTCTGCCATTTTGGATGAATGTATTTCAGATCTTGAAGATCGCATGCAACTTCATATTCAGGGGCGTGATTATTTTAAATCAAATATTACCCCCGGTTCAGATGGTGAAAAAGGAAATGATAAGAACATCGATGTGTTACTTGCGTTGTTATACGGGGAGGTTGGCAAGAATCCTGAATTTAGTATTGATACGTCTCGGAGCATGGCAACATCTGCTGCTGTTGTGAGATCCTTTATTTCGGAATATCCATTGAATCATGATGATATGGCCATTGGGCTTGGGCCTAATTTAGGGCGATATCCATTTGATAATTACGATGGCGATACATCTGATCACTATAATATCGGGCATCCCTGGTTTATCAGTGGCAATGCAATGGCGGCTTTTTTTTATAAAATTGCCGCACTAGCACAGTCTGATGAATCATTAATCCCCCGGGTTCAGTCGTATTTTTCAGATGTGTATTCGCAGGATATTGAGTCAGTTGCCGATATTGTGTCATTAGGCGATCGGCATATTCTGACGACACAGCGTCACTGGGATCACTGCCATATGAGTGAACAATATGATCGTCGTACTGGCTATATGAAAAGTGTCCGTGATTTAACCTGGAGTTACGCGACGTATCTGATGGCGGCCAGATTACGTGCCGCCCTTTGAGTTATGTTCGAAGGCCCGTTGAAAAAGCCATCTACGGAGATGGCTTTTTTGTGGGGTATTGCTTTATTTCAGCTCTGGCCAATAGTCTTTATTGGCTGGAATGAGTTCATCGAGAATGTCTTTTGCGACGGATGCACTTGGGACGGTTTTTGATAACGTCAGGGCTTGCCAGAGTTTCTGATAGGATTTTTCAATCCAGGCCTGGACGACGAGTTTTTCGACTGCGACTTGTTGACTCATCAATCCATGCTGAAAAGTGGGAATTGATCCAACTCGCAAAGGTTCAGGCCCCTGACTGCCGACGATACTAGGAATTTCCACCATGGCTTGTGGGTCGAAATTTTGGATCGATCCCTGGTTTTCAACAATGAGTAACATCCGTTCTTTGGTATTGAAGGCAATGGCTCGGGCTAGATCGACGATGTATGACGCATGTTCGTCTGATTGCAGTCCACATTCACGGGCATTGCCTGATTCAATGATTTTTCGGCATTCCCCAAAAACGTGTTTTTCGCGTCCATCCATGACTTCATTTGCCCGGGTGTAATTGATATCAGCATGTTTCACGACGTAGTCTGGAAACAGGTAGTATTTTAAGTAAGTATTGGGCAATGTGGTCGGATCAACGGCGTAGACATCTCTTGCTTTGGCAAACGTGTCATTCCAACTCGCTTCAACGGGGTCTCCCGCTTCGTGTGTTGGGGGAACATAACCATGATCTTTAACATACGCTGCGATTTTCGGGAGTAAATCATCGCCTTGTTTGTTGGTTATTTGTGTCCACCAGCCGAAGTGATTCAGGCCATAGTACATGACATTAAACTCTTTTCGGGATGAATAGCCTAAGATCTTAGCCATATGATTTTCAATGCCAATTGGCATATCGCAAATATTAAGGATTTTGCTATTTGGGCACAGTGCTCGTGTCGCTTCAGCCACAATGGCTGCCGGATTCGAATAATTGAGCATCCAGGCTTCGGGTGAATATTTTTCCATATAGCGAATCAGTTCAAGCACACCGCCAATCGAGCGCATGCCATAAGCGATTCCACCTGGTCCACAAGTTTCCTGTCCGACGACACCATGTTTTAGGGGAATTTTCTCATCCAGTTCTCGCATGGGATATTTACCTACTCGGATATGTGCCATGACAAAGTCAACATCGGTGAATGCGGTTTGTGGATCAGTTGTGTAGTCGAATTTGATCTGCGGTGCTTTTTCTTTCAACATAATTTTACAGGCTTGTGCAACGATTTCCTGACGAGCGCCATCATTATCATAAAATTTAATACTACGAATCGGAAATCGATCTATGTTTTCTAACAACATCAGTACGATACCCGGGGTGAATGTACTTCCCCCACCTGCGATGACGATTGAAAATTGTTTCATGTTTTTCTCCTTTACATAAACTGGTTAGATATGAAGTAAGCCTTCACATTCTTCTCTGACCTGAGACACACTGAGTCCGATGATGATTTGAATGGCTTGTCCATTTCGGACGACGCCGTGTGCCCCCATTGATTTAAAAATTTGATCGGTAGCGATGCGTTGAGGATCGGCAACGGTGACCCTTAACCGTGTGGCGCAATTGTTGAGTTTTTCAATATTGGTTTCTCCTCCCAGTGCTTCGATAATTCGACTGGCTAAGCTTTCTTTAGCTGCCGATGGCACGGTGCCACCAGTGGCCTGTTTCGATTTGTAATCTGACTTGGTATAGAGTTTGGCTTCGCTATCTCGTCCGGGCGTTTTAAGGTTGAAGCGGAGAATGAGTGTTCTGAAGAGTAAAAAGTAAATTGCTGTGAAACCCAGACCAACGGCTATTTGAGTGAACATGACAGAGGCGTGATGATGAAACATAGGAAGCCAGTTTTGAGATATGATTTCAATCAGTCCACCACTCATATTGCCGACTACACCCAGGCTGTACATGATGGTTGCCATTGTTGCGGCCAGCAGGGCATGGATGACAAATAAAAATGGCGCGACAAACAGAAAAGTAAATTCCAGAGGTTCGGTGATGCCGACCAGGATGGATGTCAGAGCAGCGGGAATGAGTAGCC
>OU461276.1:300000-422500 GCA_911810475.1 Candidatus Celerinatantimonas neptuna | reverse complement strand
GGGTTGAGGACAGTGTCTGGTGGGTAGTTTGACTGGGGCGGTCTCCTCCCAAAGAGTAACGGAGGAGCACGAAGGTTGGCTATGTACGGTCGGACATCGTACGGTTAGTGTAAAGGCAAAAGCCAGCTTGACTGCGACACAGACAAGTGGAGCAGGTACGAAAGTAGGTCTTAGTGATCCGGTGGTTCTGAATGGAAGGGCCATCGCTCAACGGATAAAAGGTACTCCGGGGATAACAGGCTGATACCGCCCAAGAGTTCATATCGACGGCGGTGTTTGGCACCTCGATGTCGGCTCATCACATCCTGGGGCTGAAGTTGGTCCCAAGGGTATGGCTGTTCGCCATTTAAAGTGGTACGCGAGCTGGGTTTAGAACGTCGTGAGACAGTTCGGTCCCTATCTGCCGTGGGCGTTTGAGAATTGAAGGGGGCTGCTCCTAGTACGAGAGGACCGGAGTGGACGAACCGCTGGTGTTCGGGTTGTGATGCCAATTGCATTGCCCGGTAGCTAAGTTCGGGACTGATAACCGCTGAAAGCATCTAAGCGGGAAGCAGGCCTTAAGATGAATTCTCACTTACTCTTTAAGGGTACTGAAGGGTTGTTCGAGACGAGGACGTAGATAGGCAGGGTGTGTAAGTGCTGTGAGGCATTGAGCTAACCTGTACTAATGACCCGAGAGGCTTAACCATACAACACCTAAATGGGGTTACCTTAGATATAGGGACACTTGTTGTAGCTTATAGACGAGATATTCAGCTGGACCGGATTAAGAGCATTTATTTACGCTTGGTAGCGATAGCGTTGTGGACCCACCTGAAACCATGCCGAACTCAGACGTGAAACGCAATAGCGCCGATGATAGTGTGGGGTTTCCCCATGTGAAAGTAGGTCACTGCCAGGCACCTTTTGAGGGCCCCATCGTTAGATGGGGCCTTTTTGCGAAGTTAAGATTTTATAGTTTTGTATTATAACTGAGTTATAAACCTATAAGATTTTATCTGGTAGAGATAGCATTGTGGAACCACTTGAAACCATGCCGAACTCAGATGTGAAACGCAATAGCGCCGATGATAGTGTGGGGTTTCCCCATGTGAAAGTAGGTCACTGCCAGATTTCTCATTATAAGCCCCATCAATTGATGGGGCTTTTTTATGTCTAACAAAAGCTAGGTAATATAAACATGCTCTATTTTTTGCATTATTTCGTTTCTATATAAAAATAATTCTGCATCAAGTCATACAGCAGAAATCAACTTATTGCGTAATAAATGCTTCTGGATGAACTGTTGTCGATATTAATATTGTTGATAAATAAAACCATTCACAGTTCTTCCTCTGTAACTGCCGATTGTTTTAGGGGCCCTATGTGTTTTGTTCTGGCTGATTTGAAGATCACGTTTCATTATCTATATCTTCGCCCTGCTTGAAATAACTCTAATCTGAATAGAGTTCTATTGCCTAAGATAAATTAGTCTTTAACTAGTTGAGCCTAATACTGCAACATTGTTTGTGTGCCATGACGGCTTCCGGGAAATGGGGATACGTTATCCCTAAAATGTTTTACTCGTTGTAACAGCAATCACATATGCTTATATCGATGATTGCGGGTGATCGTTTCATGAAGCGCATTCCATAGGCGTTCAATCACATTTACCCAAGATGAATATACCGGCTGAAATGATAAGATAAATTTCGGATCCTGACTTAGCCACTGTCACCGCTGGGTTCCCCGACTTTTATGAAGGATGTCGTTATCCAGTATTCATGTGATTGTTTTTGCCCTCTGAAAATGACGTTCAAGCTTTTCCAACATGGCAATAAAAAGTGTTGAGCTCTTGCTTGATTCTGGGTTCAAAGGATTAAAAGTGGTTAAGAGAATGGATTGATCTAGTTAAACCATTTAATATATCTACCTGAAAATTAATTCAAATTCTTTTAGATATGAAAGATGAGTGGTGTTCGCTCTCATAGAGTGAGTTATGGTTGCCCTAGCACGAGTTGATTATAATTTTATTTAGATCTATTGGGTTGTTATGCATATTTTTCAAATTTTGATCCTGTCCATTGTTCAGGGAATGGCTGAATTATTGCCTGTATCTAGTTCTGCCCATGTCATTATTGCAGAGAAGTTAATGGGATTAGATCCTACTACCCCGGCAATGACACTTCTTTTGGTTATGCTTCATACAGGGACAATGTTTTCTGTAATTGTCTATTTTTGGAAAAATTGGAAAAAAACTTATTTTTTATCTTATGAGCAGAGTAGGCGGAATTTTATTCGGATTATTATCGCTACTTGTGCAACAGGAGTTGTCGGATTATTTTTACAGCATTTGATTAAATACATTGTTGCTCGTGGAAATCCAAATTTTGAAATTGAACAGATCTTTGGGGATATTCGATTAATAGCTGTATCACTTGCTGTTGTTGGTGTTTTTATTATTAGCTCGTCAATTATATCAAGAAGACGTAAAAGTTCAGATGATCTTTCGGGTAAATCGGCTTTTTGGATTGGTGTTGTTCAGGGATTGTGTCTGCCATTTCGTGGGTTTTCCCGTTCAGGCGCTACTATTTCAACCGGGTTGTCATTAGGTGTTTCTCGACAGGTTGCAGAAGAATTTAGCTTTGCCCTTGCCGTTGTATTAACCCCCGTTGTTATTGTTAGAGAGTTATACAGACTGTTTTACCACGATACCGCTGTAATTACGCCAGATGCTGTGATGCATATGATTGCTCCAGGCTTGTTAGGTATGCTTTTTAGTTTTTTAGCTGGATTGGCTGCGATTCGTTGGCTATCAAAGTGGCTGGAAAGTGGGAAATGGTATCTATTTGGTTTTTACTGTTTAGTTGCTTCATGTGTCGTCTTATCGATAGGGTAATAATTATACCTGAGATGGAGCCCTCGAATTACCCGAGGGCTTTTTTGTAAGCATGACTATAATTTTTTGATGTCAGAATGTGAAATATTGCAGTTAGAGTTATTCCATCTTTCACCAATTTTAGGTGATTCATGCCCAAGTTGTACGCCTTTGTACATGACACAAACTTTGGGTTTTTCTTTTTTATAGTTTTTGATTTTCAGATTGCGGATAGTTGCTCTATCTTTAAAGTTTTTGTTGATACCAAATACTGAGCCAATTTGGGAAGCCTGTAACATATTTTGTGTAACTACCTATTGTAAACCTCCCCTAAACTAGCGGCTGTGAATTCAAGTGATCATCGCAACACTTTTTTCAATCATGTGTGATGGTGTTTTTAATTTCAATATTTTCCCCGGACGTTTATTTAATTGAGTAGCTACATCATTTAGCTTTTCTTGTGAGTGAGGAGGCAAATCTGTTTTCCGGGGGAAATACTGTCTAATTAAGCTATTGGTATTTTCATTAATCTCTTTCTGCTATGGGCTCGGAAGATCGCAAAAATAGACAGGAATATCAGCCTGTTGAGTCAATTAGGCATGTTTAGCTAACTCCATCCATCTATCCCACGTTAACGATTTTCTATATTGGACAGGCATTTGTTTAAACGTTGCTAACAGCGCTTGATGTACTGATTCCGCATCTTTACCTGCTAATTTAAGGATAATAGTAAACTGAGATTTCTTGTCTACAAGCGTGGCAATATGTGTGTTCTTTGAGCCAGATACGAGGTCTCCCTCCCAGTGGCCAACAGACTTACGATTATCAATATTCTTGGATCGTTCGTAAATCGATATGCCATTCACAATAGTCGTGAAACTCCTGTCACCACTGCGTCGGTGATATCGACTGTGACGCATCGGTCGGCTCCTGCGTAAATGCTGGGTGAAAGAGTAATGAATAATACCTTTGGTTCGGACATATATTGCTTTATAGATGGCCTCATGGGATACCTGCATAGATTACCTTCGCGAGTATTCGACATTTAACCAACCTGATATTTGCTCTGGCGACCATTTAAGATCAAGTTTTGACATGACAATTTTTCTGAGTTCTGAATTGAGTTCTAAGATCCCAAGTTTCGGACGCTTAGCCATTCGCTTGGCATGATTATATGAATTAACTGCTTTATAATAACGTCGCCTGCGGTTACGGGAGACTTCTCTGGAAATCGTCGAAGAAGGACGATTGAGCATACGAGCGATGGTTCTCAATGATATTTTGGCTGATAGTGCGACTTAAATCTCTTCTCGTTCCTCAAGCGTCAAGTGATGGGCATTTCTTTTTCGAGGAGTTAGTTTGATGCCACCAGATTCACGCAGTGCTGTGAATACAGTGCTAGGAGCTGCATCCAGAATACGGCCAATATCGCTATATCCCGTACCTTGTTTCCATAAATTAAAGATCAAATCCTTTTCATCTTGTGTAAATGTACGTTTTGCTCGCTTCATCATTAGTGTCCTTACAAATCAGTATATTAATATAACTTTTGCAATGACCATTTGAATCTACAGCAGCTTTTTTAACAAGCCACGTTCTTCAGTGGCACGTTTAAGCTCTTTCTGTAACCGTCTAATCTCAACTGACTTTTCTGACTTCTGAAGATGCTCCTCAGGATCTGGGCCATAGCGCTTAATCCAAGCATAAAGACTATGGGTTGTTGTACCTAAATGCTTATCGACGTCTGTAACGGAATAATGACCGGCAACCGTGACGTGTTTAACCGCTTCGATTTTGAATTCAGGTCTAACTAAAAGGCGCCTAGGAAATCAGTGGCGATTCAGTGTACTTATTTCTTTAGGTGATGGTTTTTATCTTGAGCTGAATATCTCCAAAATAACTAATATATTACTTTTTGGAAAGTGAAAGGGTTAATTTATAGTTGGGTTGTTATTGACTTGATCAAGTTGAATAATATATGAAGCATGTTTTTTATATGATGTAATATTTTTTAAATATATTAGATGGTAATCGGATTGGGGGCCTGTTTAGAAGTAAAACACTTAATTTGATAAGCCTATCGAGATAAGCTTATCAAAAATAAAAAAATACTATTTCATTGAATCGATGAGGTGCTCATGAAAATGTCCTAATATGAGCTTGATTATTTTTGGGTTAGCAACAACAATGTTCCCTGATTTCATGAAATTATAGTTTCCAGCAACATCTGTTACTAACGCGCCGGCCTCGCGTGCAATGAGTTCCCCAGCAGCCATATCCCAAGGTTTGAGGCCTAATTCGAAGAAAGCGTCTTGCCGTGCTGCAGCAACGTATGCAAGATCCAAAGCTGCTGACCCTGCCCGCCGTAAGTCGCTACATTCGTTAAATATACTTTGAAACATTTTGAGATATGTTTCAGTCAAATGTTTTTGTTTGAATGGAAATCCAGTTCCGATAATTGCGCCATTAAGATCACGCAGTTTACTTACACGTAACCGATAGCCATTTAATTGGGCGCCCCCCCCCCGGCTTGCTGTAAATAATTCATTTCGAAGGGGATCATAGATAACACCATGTTCCGTTTTACCTTTGATACGTAAGGCTACAGATACAGCAAAGTGGGGAATGCCTTTTATAAAATTGGTGGTGCCGTCGAGTGGATCAATTACCCATTGATAGTCATTGTTTTGACCATCAGTAATGCCACTTTCTTCTGCAATTATGCCATGCTCTGGGTACGATTTTTGAATAGTATCGATGATTGCTGCTTCGGCTGCGTTGTCAACATTTGTAACATAGTCATTTGCGCCTTTGCTGTAAATTTCTACCTTATCAAGATTTTCATAAGCTTTAGCAATAATATTCCCGGCATTACGTGCAGCACGAATACCTATATTGAGCATAGGATGCATAATTGATTCACCAATTTTAAAAAGAACGATTTTAAGGAGGCCGATTATAGGGTAAAGCTATAACGTCGGCAAGGTAGTGTTGAATAAACATCCTGACACAATCCGTTTTGTTTAACTGTTCATATTGCCGTGAAGTTGGCAATCTAGCTATGCTATCATACTGTAGCTGAATTCACTGGAGATGAGAGATGTTAGATAGTGTACGTGTAGTGTTAGTTGGAACCAGCCATAGTGGAAATATAGGTTCTGCTGCACGTGCGATGAAGACAATGGGAATATCCAAATTAGTTTTAGTTACTCCTCAGTCTGAAGTTGATGGAAAGTCTCATGCATTGGCTGCGGGGGCTACGGATGTTTTAGCTAATGTTCAGATTGTTGATTCTTTGGAAGAAGCGATAGCTCCTTGTGAACTAGTTGTTGGTACCAGTGCCCGTAGTCGTACGCTTGACTGGCCCTTAATTAATGCTCATCAGGCAGGTGAATTAGTTGTTAAAGAAAGTTGTAATGGCCAGGTGGCTATTGTTTTTGGGCGTGAGCGTACCGGTCTGACAAACGAAGAATTACATCATTGTCATTATCATGTTAATGTCGCTACAAATCCTGAATATAGTTCGTTAAATCTGGCGATGGCTGTACAAATACTTTGTTATGAGGTTCGTATGGCCTTTTTAGGATCTCCTGAACCTGAAACCCGTCCATATCCTAATAATCAGGATATGGAAAATTTCTATGAACATCTCCATAATGCGTTGTATGAAATAGGTTTTATTGTTCCGAAACATCCCGGAAAAGTAATGGAAAAAATGCGGAGAATGTTTAATCGAATTCGCATGGAACAAAATGAATTGAATACGATGCGAGGCATTCTCTCGGCTATTGAGCGCACTGCTCGGGGTAAGACAATTAAACCCGACTAAACTAGTCGGATAAATACTTGACTAATTTAGTCGGGTATGTAAACATTCTATTAAATTCACCCAAAGAGATGATGATTATGCGCTTAACATCAAAAGGTCGTTATGCGGTTACAGCAATGCTGGATGTCGCGCTGCATTCAGTAAATGGACCTGTTCCGTTGGCAGATATTTCAGAGCGTCAGGGAATCTCGCTTTCTTATCTGGAGCAATTATTTTCCAGGTTACGAAAACAGGGGTTGGTGTCTAGTGTCCGCGGGCCTGGTGGAGGATACCGTCTGGGGCTGGAAGCCGACCAAATAGCTGTCAGTATGGTTATTCATGCTGTGGATGAGTCAATTGATGCAACCCGTTGTAAAGGGAAAGGCGATTGTCAGGATGGTGATCGTTGTTTGACGCACTCTTTATGGGAAAACCTTAGTCATCGGATTGCAACTTTTTTGGATGGAATCAGCTTGGGTGAACTTATGAGCGAGCATGAAGCAAAGCAAGTAACTCATTGCGGTAGTGCTAAAAGTAATTCAACTACCGTAGCTCATAGTTCGTTAAATCTTGATGTAAGATTATAACAGTGATCATGCTTGGCAGCAGGAAAAGTGCTTTGGAGAAAAGAGATGAAGTTGCCGATTTATTTTGATTATTCAGCAACAACACCGGTAGATCCACGTGTTGCTGAAAAAATGATGTCTTATCTAACAATGGACGGCGTTTTTGGTAATCCCGCTTCCCGTTCACACCGATTCGGCTGGCAGGCTGAAGAAGCCGTTGACATCGCCCGTAACCAAGTTGCTGAGTTAATCGGTGCCGATCCTCGAGAGATTGTGTTCACCTCTGGTGCGACTGAATCTGATAACTTGGCCATTAAGGGGGCGGCTCATTTCTATGGGAAGAAAGGTAAACATATTATTACCTGTAAGACAGAGCATAAAGCTGTTCTGGATACCTGCCGCCAGTTAGAGCGTGAAGGATTTGAAGTGACTTATTTGGATCCTATGGAAAATGGTCTGATTGATCTCGATAAGTTAGCATCTGAAATGCGTGGTGATACTGTTCTGGTTTCAATCATGCATGTGAATAACGAAATCGGTGTAATTCAGGATATCCAAAAAATCGGGCAAATGTGCCGTGAAAGAAAAGTTATTTTCCATGTCGATGCCGCACAAAGTGCGGGTAAGTTACCCATAAATGTTGCTGAATTAAATATCGATTTGATGTCTTTGTCTGGCCATAAAGTTTATGGTCCTAAAGGGATTGGTGCTTTGTATGTCCGCCGCAAACCTCGTGTGCGTCTTGAAGCCCAAATGCATGGTGGTGGCCATGAAAGAGGGATGAGAAGTGGTACGCTGCCAACTCATCAGATTGTTGGTATGGGCGAGGCATTTCACATAGCCAAAGAAGAATTGGAATCTGAAGAAGTCAGATTAAAATCGCTGCGGGATCGTTTTTGGAGCGGTATTAAAGACATCGAAGAAGTTTATGTCAACGGCGATATGGAACAACGGGTGGCCGGAAATCTGAATGTCAGCTTCAATTATGTTGAAGGTGAATCATTGATGATGGCATTAAAAGATTTAGCGGTTTCATCCGGTTCGGCTTGTACATCAGCTAGTCTTGAGCCTTCTTATGTGTTACGGGCATTAGGGCGAAATGATGAATTGGCGCATAGTTCTATACGTTTTTCTTTTGGACGTTTTACGACTGAAGAAGAAATTGATTATGCAGTAACAGTAATTCATAAGGCGATTGCCCGATTGAGAGAAATGTCGCCATTATGGGATATGTATAAGTCAGGAGTCGACTTGAATGAAGTCGAATGGGCTGAACATTAATGATACGGTGAACTTGGAGAAAAATTATGGCTTATAGTGATAAAGTAATCGATCATTACGAGAACCCTCGGAATGTTGGTTCATTTGCAGCAGATGATTCTTCTGTTGGGACTGGTATGGTCGGTGCTCCTGCATGTGGTGATGTTATGAAACTGCAGTTAAAAGTGGGGGATAATGGTGTTATTGAAGATGCCCGCTTTAAAACATATGGCTGTGGTAGTGCTATTGCATCAAGTTCTTTAGTGACCGAGTGGGTTAAAGGTAAAACGCTCGATGAAGCATCTGAAATTAAAAATACGAAGATTGCAGAAGAGCTGGCACTGCCTCCGGTAAAAATTCATTGCTCAATTTTAGCTGAAGATGCAATTAAAGCGGCAATTGCAGATTATAAGAAAAAAAATAATAACTAGTGTGAATATAAAGGAGTGGTTATGGCAATTACCGTGACACAAGCTGCTGCTAATCATATTCAACATTACCTGATAAACCGAGGCAAAGGCCTCGGTATTCGGTTAGGAGTCAAGACCTCAGGCTGTTCGGGGATGGCATATGTGTTGGAATTCGTAGATGATTTAGCAGATGACGATATAGTGTTTCCAAGCCATGGCGTCAAAGTGATTGTGGATGAAAAAAGCCTCGTTTATCTGGATGGAACAGAGTTAGATTTTGTGAAAGAAGGTTTAAATGAGGGATTTGAATTCAACAACCCGAATGTTAAAGATGCGTGTGGTTGCGGCGAAAGTTTTAATGTTTAGTTCTAATGTGACGTTAATTTCGGGAGCAAAGCATGAATTATTTTGACCTTTTTTCTCTGGCGCCAGGTTTTGATGTTGATAAAAATGCGTTGTCAGCGTGTTTTCGTCAGCTGCAAAGTCAGTATCATCCCGATAACTACGCAGGTGCCGGCTTTCAAGAGAAGGCAATTGCCTTGCATAAAGCATCAACGATTAATGATGCTTATCAGACTCTTCTTCATCCAGAACGTCGTGCTCAATATATGCTGCAATTACACGGCATTGATATTAGTAATGAGCAGCAGACAATGCAGGATTTGGATTTTTTAATGGCTCAGATGAGTTTACGTGAAGAACTTGAGTCTTTATCTCAATCGGATGATCCCGAAGATGCGATAGAGCGCTTCTCTGAGAAATTAAGGAAGCAGCAACACGATTTAGAAAATATGTTTGTGCGTGAATATGAAGAAAAGCAATATACACAGGCTGCTGATTCAGCTCGTAAGATGAAATTTTATGTACGGCTGAAAGAGCAACTACGCGCGCTGGAAGACAATCTCTTCGAATTATAGGGTATTATGGCGTTACTTCAGATTGCGGAGCCAGGTCAGGCTGCCGCGCCTCATCAACATAAATTTGCTGTTGGAATCGATTTAGGTACCACGAATTCTCTGGTTGCAACGGTTCGTAGTGGAAAGGTTGATACGATCGTCGATTCAAATGGCCAGCATATTCTGCCGTCCGTTGTGAATTATCAGACTGATCATGTTGAAGTTGGAATCAAGGCTAGAGAAAGAGCTGTTGATGATGCGGAAAATACGATTGTATCGGTTAAACGGATGCTTGGGAAAAGTATCGAAGATCTTGATAGTCAACAGTTACCGTATCAATTTGATTTAACATCAAGCATACCAACTGTGCGAACTAATGGTGGATTGGTTAATCCGGTACAAGTATCGTCTGAAATACTGAAAGTTCTGTCGGATAGGGCTCATCTGTCTCTTGGTGGAGAGCTTGATGGGGTTGTTATCACTGTGCCTGCTTATTTTGATGATGCTCAAAGGCAAGGAACAAAAGATGCAGCTCAGTTGGCAGGATTACATGTTTTACGATTATTAAATGAACCTACAGCTGCAGCTATTGCTTATGGTTTGGATACGCAAGATGAAGGCGTGATTGCTGTCTTTGATTTAGGTGGTGGAACTTTCGATATATCACTTTTGCGTTTAAGTCGGGGTGTATTTGAAGTGCTCGCTACAGGAGGTGACTCTGCTCTTGGTGGTGATGACTTTGATGAAGTGATTGTTGGGTGGATAAGCCAGCAGTTGGGTCAGGTTGATTTTTCGGTCAAAGGTCTGCGCCGTGAACTTCAACGGGTTGCTACAAAAGCAAAAATTGAGTTGTCTGAAAAACAAGAAGTCATTCTTGGATTTGAATATGGTGATGTTTGCTGGCAAGGAATATTAACCCGGGAAACGTTTGAATTACTGATTGAGCCATTAGTCAAGCGGACGATTAAGGCGTGTCGACGGGCAATGCGTGATGCTGATGTGAGTAAAGATGAAGTCGTTAATGTTGTCTTGGTTGGCGGTTCGACAAGAGTTCCTGTTGTTCGCAAAATGGTAGCAGACTATTTTGGCAGGGCTCCATTAACAAATATAGATCCAGACCGGGTTGTAGCATTAGGCGCCGCATTGCAAGCTGATATTCTGGTTGGTAACAAAAAGGATAGCGATTTATTATTATTGGATGTTATTCCGTTGTCACTGGGAATTGAAACGATGGGGGGATTAGTTGAAAAAATTATTCCGCGCAATACCACAATTCCAGTGGCGAGAGCTCAAGAATTTACTACATTCAAAGATGGCCAAACTGCTATGGCTGTTCATGTTCTGCAAGGTGAGCGAGAACTTGTTGATGCCTGTCGTTCTCTGGGACGTTTTACCTTAACGGGAATGCCCCCAATGGCCGCTGGCGCTGCTCATATTCGTGTGACTTTTCAGGTTGATGCTGATGGACTTTTGTCTGTTACTGCTATGGAAAAGGCAACAGGGGTACATGCATCGATTCAGGTTAAACCATCGTATGGTTTAGCCGATCATCAAATTGCAGATATGCTGAAAGATTCGATTAATAATGCTCAATCAGATCTTAAAGCCCGAATGCTTAAAGAGCAGCAAGTTGATGCAGCTCGCATTTTAGAGAATATGCGTTCAGCCTTGGATGTAGATGGTGATCTTTTATCTGATAATCAATTGCGTGACATTGAACAGGCGATGCAAATTTTATCAGAGAAAGCCCAACGCGATGATACTCATGAAATTGAAACTGCAATTAAGAATCTTGATGATATTTCTTCAGATTTTGCAGCTAAACGAATGGATCATTCAATTCGAGAAGCCTTAAAAGGCCAAAATATTGATGGAATTTAATCATGCCTAAAGTCATTTTTCTTCCACATGAAGAGTTATGCCCCGATGGGGCTGTTGTTGAAGCGAATACTGGTGAAACTGTGTTGGATGTTGCGCTGCGTGATGGTATAGGTATTGAACATGCGTGCGAGAAGTCTTGTGCCTGTACAACCTGCCATGTCATTATTCGTGAAGGTTTTGATTCATTGGCACAGAGTGATGATCTTGAGGATGATATGCTTGATAAGGCTTGGGGACTTGAACCTGAATCTCGGTTGGGTTGTCAGGCTGTGATAGGGGATGAAGATTTGGTTGTCGAAATCCCCCGTTATACCGTTAATATGGTTTCAGAGAAACATTAAGGCTTTTGATATGCAGTTAAAATGGAATGATGTTCAGGATATCGCGATTGAGTTATGTGAACAGTTTCCAGACGTTGATCCGTTGCAGGTTCGTTTTACTGATTTGCATCGTTGGATCTGTGAATTAGACGAATTTGATGATGATCCTAATCGAAGCAATGAAAAAATCCTAGAAGCAATCCAACAGGCTTGGATTGGTGAAGCCGAATAATATAAAGTAGAGCCACAATTTTATTGTGGCTCTACTTTATACACAATAAAAGGAATAATCATGTCGCAAATGTACGTTTCAATTTCTTATCAGGAAGCCCCATCAAAGTGGGGGAAAAATGTTTATCTTTCATTTAATAGCGATGGCGCGATTATTCACTTGATGACTGACTGTAACGAAGAACAGTTGCGCATTGTACAAAAAGCTGCAAGAAAATTAAGTGGTCAAGGTATTATTGGTGTTCAGTTAGCGGGGGGATCATGGGATCTTGAGCTCTGCTGGGCATTCCAACAGGGATATTATACCGCTAAACAGACCGGGCATATTGATTTTCCATCCCTTACAGAAGATGAGCAATGTGAATTAGAGTCTCGGCTTAAAGTGATTAACTGGGCACGAGAGCTTATTAATAAAGGGCCAGCAGAGCTTTATCCAGAGAAATTATGCCAGTTCGCAGAAAGCTTTTTGCGTGAATTATCTCCTGAATATGTTACCTCTGAGATTATTATGGGAGAGGCTTTATGCGAAAAAGAATATGTCGGAATTTATGAAGTAGGGCGAGGCAGTCATCGAGCTCCAGCCATGTTGCAACTGGATTATAATCCAACCAGTAATGCAAATGAGCCTGTGGCTATTGCTTTAGTTGGCAAAGGCATTACATTTGATTCAGGAGGGTATAGTTTAAAACCATCCTCATCAATGGATACCATGAAAAGCGATATGGGCGGAGCTGCAACATTAACCGCTGCGCTAGCGCTTGCTATTTGCCGTGGATTAAATAAAAGGGTTAAATTATTTCTCTGCTGTGCTGAAAACCTTGTTTCGGGGAACGCATTTAAATTAGGCGATGTTATTCGTTATCGAAATGGCGTAAGTGTGGAAATACTGAATACTGATGCAGAAGGACGATTGGTTTTAGCTGATGGATTGCTATGTGCGGACGATTGCCAACCATCATTAATTATTGATGCTGCTACTTTAACAGGTGCGGCAAAAGTGGCTGTCGGGCGTGATTATAATGCAGTACTTGGATTTGATTCGTCTTTAATCGATGAAGCGCTTAATGCCGCGACTTCTGAACATGAGTTGGTTTGGTCTTTACCTTTGAATTCCTGGCATGTCGATTCATTAAGTTCATCGTTTGCCGATATTGCCAATGTGCATAGTGGTGAAGGTTGTCCTGGTGCTAGTACTGCAGCAGCATTCTTGTCCAAATTTATCAGCTCACCCGATCAAAAATGGCTTCATTTCGATCTTTCTGGTTCGTATCAAAAATCACCAAATGATTTATGGTCGACTGGTGCAAAAGGTCATGGGATTCGTACTATTAGTCATCTGTTAACTGAAATGGAATAATGTTATAAATGTGTTCTGCATAATGCAGGTATAGAGATAGGTCTGGAAGGAAAAAACATGGCATTAGAACGTACCTTTTCAATGTTGAAGCCGGATGCAGTAAAAGAGCAGCATATAGGCGATATTTTTCAGAAAATTGAAATGTCTGGTCTGAAAATTGTTGCTGCTAAAATGCTCAAACTGACTGAGGATCAGGCTGCAGGTTTTTATGCTGAGCATCAGGGAAAGTCATTTTATCAGCCTTTGATTGATTTTATGACCCAGGGGCCCATTATGGTTCAGGTCCTTGAAGGAGAAAATGCAATTGATGTGTACCGAAAATTGATGGGGGCAACAGATCCTAGTCAGGCTGAAGCTGGTACATTACGGGCTATGTATGGTTCTGGAATGCCATCTAATGCGACCCATGGTTCAGATTCAGCCGAATCTGCTTCACGTGAAATTGCTTTTTTCTTTAGTGATGATGAAATTTGCCAGTAAACTTGTTTTTTATTATTTTTACAGCCGTACTTTTGATGCGGCTGTTTTTATTTATATATTCTTTGCTACATAGGCTAAGAATTTTTTAGAGAATTAGAGTATCAACCATAGAATGATGACTCTTCTTGGCTTCAATTTTGAGCTCCAGATCATAAATAATTCTGATTTAACATTGAATAAATTGCGATTTCGTTATGATTCCTCCTTTCTAAGAAGGTGGATAAATTTTTGTATCATTCCCATCGTTTTTATTGCGTATTTCTTATTTCTTATATCCAGCTCAGTGCCGACGTGATTTTTTTTGAATCATTAGATAATAAGTTGTAATAATTTTGTTATTATAAATTATATAGTTAACAATGTTCATAACATACATTCAGTCGGACTATTATTACATGAAAAAATTTTTAATTGGTTCTTTTGTTGCGTTGGCGGCAACTATGTCGATGGCCAATATTGCTTTTGCCCATGCTCATTTACATGCCTCGATGCCATCGGCTGGAAGCGTGGTGGTTACTTCTCCCAATAAATTAGTACTTAGTTTTACAGAAGGATTAAACGTTCATTTCACTGGTATCTGGTATAAAGCTGGAAGGTCCTCGACATTACCAGATTGAAACAGGAAGTTCTAAACTTAAAAGAGGAAATGACCGTGTGTTAATCATTCGCCTGAAAGACTCTCTAAGAGCTGGACGTTATCAAGTCAAATAGCATGCCTTGTCAAAAGATGGCCATAATACACATGGCCATTATTCCTTCAGGGTAAAATAATTTAGACTTTATGATATAAGTTTATTTGGCACTTGTTGTTTGTCGATTTATACAGGATCTCTCGGGATCTTTGGTATGAGGGATGATTTTTTATCCGTCTATTGGGATTGAGTCAGATAAGTTAAGAGATCCGATTTTGACAAAGCTTCGGGTGTTCTTTGGGCTGTTGATTACTCTTTTAGTCGTAGTAACGATTTGTTATTTGCCAATAATGGCCACCATGATTGGTGGTGGATGGCAAGATGCTTATTCATTGCAGATGCTATGGGTTGTAGCAACAGGGATTTCGGCTGGTTCTTGTTGGGGAGTGAGCTTATTTGGATGCTTGATACTTCTTAGTCGTGTTTGGATAAATCAATATCATCGATTTATCGCTCTTTTGGGCTCGGCATTTATGTTGGTAAGCCTTTCTTTAACTGGCCATACTCGCTTTGAGGAAGGGTAGGTTGGATTATTCTATCAGCTGAATGATGTATTACATGTCATTGCCGGTGCTTCGTGGCTCGGTGGGCTGATTCCCTTATTTTTTATGAGCATGCAATTTCCTGAAAAAGAGCGTGAATGGTTTGATATATTGAAAGCCGTTCATCGCTTTTCGCAGCTAGGTATGTTCGCGGGGGGCATCATTATACTAACTGGTTTAGTCAATACCTGGTTTATTCTGGGGAAAGTCCCATTCCTTGGCACAATACTTACCAGGCTCTGCTTGATGGCAAAGTCGTGTTAGTTTTTGTGATGATGCTATTGGCCTTTAGAAATAAGTTCCGTTTCACGCCTAGGTTAAATCAATCCAGTCTACGTCATCAAGCGCTGTCGCAATTGCGAATGGCGGTTGTATGGGAATTCGTTTTAGGTGGATGAGTGATTGTTTTAGTCACTGTGTTCGGAACATTGGATCCCCATGTTCTATCTTAATGATAGAATGTGCTAATTCGAAGCTGGTAGAGCAAAGGTAATGTATATTACAACGAGATAATCGGATGTGATATATATGCAATTTTGATGGTATTTATAACAAGTAGTTTGTTCCCCACAGATTGATGCTTTTTGTCAGTGGTTAGCATGCGTATCAGACAAGAAGTGTGAATTGCGTAATTTTTATTGTAAAAATTGGCTGTTACAGAAGTATTATGAGTATCTTGTACTGATGTTTATGAGTTTAAAGATCGGATCTTTAGTGACTTTCTGTTGATGATTATGCCTCAAATTTCAGAAAATACATGATTAAATTATCATCATTTTCTTTCGTTAGGGTAAATTGGCTACCCATTATATTTGTAACTGCTGATTTCCAAAATTGAAGTGCACCTGTATTTTCGAGTAACACTCTGATTTGCCAGCTTCCAGGATGTAATTTAACCACCTGTTCAAGCGCCTTTTTTCCAATGCCGTTGCGTTTAAATTTTCTAAGGACAAAGAATTGTTCAATATCATACCGTTGTGTGTCCGCATATCGGCGAACTAGTACAAAACCAGCCAGTTCATTGCCCGCAGAGATAAAGTAAGGAGTGTGGTCAGATTTTTGCCAATAAAAATCTAAAGTTGAAGGGGTGAACGTATATTGCCCATTCTCATTAGGAGGCCATTTCATGAATTCTGTCATGTCATAGACATAGTATGGGAACAGGTTTTCAAGAATCGGTCGCTGTTCTTTCGGGATTTTTTTTAAGGATATATCCATTTTTTTTATTTCTAAAAACGACAGGGTAGATGAATTATACCAACTATCAGGTCGATATTCTATTTGTGAGAGATACGGATAATAGATTAGTAATTTATTATAAAAAAGCCCACGAACAGAGCGTGGGCAAAAAGTACATGAAAGGCAAAGGATATTTATCGATTAGAAGTAGTATTTGATACGTACGCGAGAACCGATATTGCTGTTACTATTGTTACTGGCTTTTGAATAAAAAGTGCCCATATATAAAGCGAGATCTTTGACGTCCATCACATGAGAGAATTTATATGATGCGTAGGTTGTATTCACTTTAGCTGTCGTATTCTGGAGATCATTTTGAGCATAGATATGGGCTAGTCCAAATCCACGGTAGAGGATTGTCGCAACAATTGAGCTATCTTTTTCATCTTTTGAATTAAAGTGGCGATGAGCATAGCTCAGGTTTAATTTTAGATTATTAGCTGAATACTTAGCTGTAGCTCCATAGCCTATAAAGTCATTACCCGTATCCTGACCACTTTTCGTGAGGTTCGCTTCCATTCCACCGGCTATTTTGAATGAATCAGTAAGTTTATATTCAACGACTGGGCGGATGAAAACAGCATTTTTATTGCTTCCATCGGTAGGTTGTTTCATCAAAGATGAGACTTCAAAATAGATTTGATTGAATCGTTTTGAGAATTTTAATTGTCCGTTATCACCACGGCCTCTGGCTGTATCCGCACGATAGACACTAAAATCATCAGCGTTTTCGACATAGGTATCCTGACCTGATGGTGACAGATTATAGGATTTGAACCGACCGACCTTCAGCTGCCAGTCTGATTTTTTACTAAATGAAATAAACGCGTTATCCAGGCCAACAGAACCACTTGTTTTGAATAATGGCTGGGCGACGACGTGGATGAAATTTTGTCCATTAATGTTTGACTTGATTTTAGGTTTAATTTGATACGTCCATCTTGATTAATTTGTTGGCTATTATCTGTCTTGTTATTGTTAACGTTGGTGTTAAATTTAACATCGCCTTTGACTGAAAGTTTATGGCTTCCCAGGTTTATCGCGTTTTCTGCATGTGCATACATGATATTAGAAAAAATAATAGATGTAGCAAGCAATTTCCCAAATGCATTCCGTTTCATTAATGGCCCCATTACCAATTGTTTTTATTGAATTTTTCAATAAAAAATAAGTAGGAATATAAGTTTATTTGTTATTACACTATTAGTGTATTTAGATTATTTACACTCTTTATGTAATATTGATTATCAAAAAATGACATTTGGGTGTTGTTTTTGTGTCAAAAAATACAAATAGGGGTAATGTCGTTTTTTAAGCAAAAAATAGGAGTTATAACTTAGAAAGAAATTAATGGATTAAAAAATATTATATTTATAGATGAAAACTGTAACTTGATTATTATTTGAATTGTAGAAGATGGGCGCTTAAATGAACCATAAAGACATATAATATATAAGACAATCCTTTGTGTTGTAAATATCAAAAATAATTTTTCGGATTTAATAAAAGGTAGTCTGAATGGCTACCTTTTATTAATGTTTCATTTAATCAGAGTGACAAATTACCAGCACCGCTATGTTTATTTAAATAGGTGACAAGGCTGCTAGTTGAACGGGTTGTATAGCTATACGGTACACTCCAAGACAAGCTTGAACTTGGAATACTACAGCTAGATAAACTTAAAGAACTTCCGTTAAATTTAGAACCATTATCTTCCAAAGAACTATTAGATTTGAAAACTTTAACCACTTTACACTGTTTTGATAGGTTGCTAATTTTAAATACATTTTTTTCAGAAAGGATAGAACCTTTATAACCTAAACCAAATGAATATTTATAAGCATAAGTTGATGCTTTTTTATTCCCTTTGAAATAGTTGTTATAGGCATGGATTTTACCAAATCGAACCCGAGGTGTCCTTTGTTCAATGGTATTGAAAATGTTGTTTACCAAGGTAACACGGAAGTGGCCTTTATCTTCTGACGAATTGCTTTTACTATGCCCAATCAGCATGGTTTTGTCATGATTTTTAAAGATTGAGTTAGAAATTGTGATGTAGTCACTACCATGGGTAATATCTAATTCACCATCATGCTGAACATAAGTTTCACCATTTTTGGTAGTATATTGGTCATCAGTGAATGAGCCATCAGTGAAGGTCATATGGTCAATCCAGACATTTTTGGATTTTTTAATATCCAATCCATCCCACTCTGCATTCCAACCATCACCAGATTCATACTCAGGAGCGACATCAACAGGTGACTCAATAGTCAGGTTACGGACAATTACGTTTTTGACGTTATAAATGACCAGAGAACCATTTGTCAGGCCTGCAGAGCTGTTAACGCCGATGATAGTTGTATTTGATGGAACTTTAAGTTGTGAACGTTTTTTCTGGTCTGATTTACTTGTATAATCCGTACCACCACTTACATCAATAGTCCCTTTAATTTGAATGATGCGAGGCTTACTTGTGGAGGTTGTTAACGCTTTTTTAAGGCCTGATATGGTTGAAACTAAATAAATATATTTACTTGCTGCTTTTTTCCCTCCGGTTGTTCCACCGTTTTGAGTTGCATAACCTACAGTTGCTTTTTTCAAGGCAACTTTCGAAACCAAGCTAGAGGCTGATGCTGGGGTCAATGAACTCAATCCTAACAAACCAAAAGCACAAATTAATGGGACTTTATAGCCACATCCTTTAAGAGCCATAACGATCTCTCCATATATCAAAAAAAGAAACACAAATGCTTAAAAAACAAAACACAGTACCAAAATAGATTACTCTTTAAATAATTCAAATGTCAATAATGTAAATTTCATAAATTTACATTATTGGTTATTAAAAGTGTAATAGATATATACTGCATATATTATTACTCTTTTAATATTTTTAATTTTAAAAAAATCGTTTACTTTTAAATGGTTGTCTTGTTTTTTGTTTTATCTGTTTATGATTTTATATTTTTAATTGTATTGTTTTTCTTTTATTTTTTAATGATTAATAGTTTTCTAACTTGTGATAATGGTCGATTCTCTGTAATTAGAAATGTCTAAAGTCGCTGGTATATATAGACAATTATGGTATTAATTTGAAATTAATTGTTTAAATTATATAAACTATATGAAGGGCTTTAAGTTTTAAATTTAACAATACCTTTTCTGGACTTGATACCAGCCTCAAAGGCATGCTTAGGGGGTGTACTTCACTGACTGTATTGGCTATTTCTTTGAGTTTTTGGTGGGCTCCTCGGCCTGTAATGATGACAGATATTTCTTGAGGACGATTATTGATAGTAGTGAGGACTTCTTCGAGATCGATATAATCATAATTAATCATATATGTGGGCTCGTCGAGCAACACAACATGTAGGTTAGGGTCCGATAACATTTTTTTCCCATCACTCCAGACTTTTTGTGCTGCGACTCGATCACTTGCTTTGTTCTGCGTCTCCCATGTGAAACCGGTTACCATGACAGAAAATTTAACGCCATGTCGTCCGTTCTCCACATTCCCAGTTTTCTTTTATAAACTAGATGATGGCTGCATTTGGCTATGCCCTACAGCTCTTGTTACCATGCCAAAGCCAGAAGTGGATTTACCTTTCCCATCACCGGTTAAGACAATGCCTCGCTCTGTTTGTGTATTTGCAATCTTTTGATCAACGGCTTCTTTGATTTTTTGCTGGCGTTGTTGGTGGTTATTTTGAGCGGCATATGACCCTTCAATTGAATATGAAATAGCCTAAGAGATACAAGTGGGGTAAGTTATGAAGGCCCATAGAATCAATGTGCCTTCTATGAATATTAGTGTTGTTGGTTCTGAATGTAATCCCACATTTGTTGAAGCGGTTCAGAAAAACCTGCATTCAATAATGGGAAGCGATGGAATGTTTTAGGATCTAAAGAGATCTGTTCAACATGGAATCCTGCACGAGTTCCGTAGCGTTTCCATGGATTTCGACAAAACAATTTAAACCATCGTTCTATGAAATGTCCAAGTTGTTTTAAGCTATATGTTTCACCATACCCTTGTATGAGTAAATCAATCAGAATACTTTTTGGCCACATCTGGCGAATTAAATAACTTTCCATGATGCTATCGCATATGATATACGGCATTAAGTCTTCTTCGTCCGTTTGTTCAACAGGTCTTAATTCAGCTGTTGGTTGTTGGACATTAATCTGTTTTAGGGATGTAACCCTTAACCTGTGGGGACAATGGTTATGATTGATTGGAAGGCCTTGTTTTTCCAGCCAGTCATTGATTTTTCGTATTCTGGTTTTTGTCAGGCCTGAAACGACGGATAATACGCCGGATGTGTCTCCATCCATGGTTGCGTAACCCAATGCCGACTCGGATAAGTTAGATGTTGCAATGAGAAGTTTATTTTCCCGGTTTGCTAACATCCAGACACCCGGACTCCGACCTCGGGCCTGAATGTTTTGTAAGGCAATATCATCATCATCCCAGTTCAAAGGTTTTGAAGGGTATAGTTGATCCACCAGATGAATATATTCGTCGACAATTGATTGAATATTCCAGTGGTGGAAGGTCGCGCCAATATCTTCTGCTACGGTTTTCGCTGCATTGAAGGTAATTTCAGAGCTGTTATCCGTTCCCTGATAAAGACATAGTAAAACCTTAGGCATAACATATTGATGAAGCCACTGACTGAGGTTCTTTTCGTCTTGGTCATATTGAGGGATATGGCTGAGCCAGCCTGGGGGTAGGCATTGACGGTACTGATCTGCGCCTAATTGATGAAGGGCGAGATAGTGAGACAAATAAACAAGAGTTGCAGCCAGTCCAGAATCTGCACCACCAGACATGCTGACAACGAAACCTTCTGTATGAGTCCGGCGCATCCAGTCCCACAAGCCACTGGCAAGTGCATAACAGATTTCACTATGAATGCGTTCATCACCTGTCAGCTGATTCCAAAAATTGTTCTGCTGTATATTAGAGACTAGAGCTCCAGGGATGTTTCCCACATTGGGTAATTGTGTCGTCAGTTTTAAAGGAAGACTAATATCAGACTGATGGAATTGATTATCGATTGATTCGCTACTGACAATTCGTGTGACGCGATTAGCGCTGATATTGACCGTAGCCTGATTGAGTAAAATTGACTTGCAGTTGAGGCGCTCGCCATAGGATATTATTTTTCCTTCAGAAGCGATCATACAACCCGCATCAAAAATACTGGTTCCGTTTTCTGTTCCATTCAGGTTGGCATATGCATAGGCAACCCCAAATGAACGGGAGCCTTCAGTGATGAATCGTTCTCGGATATCAAATTTTCCAACTGCAAAATGTGAGGCGCTTGGATTTAAGATGATGTCAACATTGCGCTGATAGAGATCCCGTCCCGGGCGATTGCTAATCCAGGAATCCTCACATGTTTCAAATCCAACACGAATGCCCTGACAATCAACGACAATATCACCGATTGGCACCTGATACTCTGGATGATTGACAACCTTCTGACGGGGCCATGCTTCAAACCAGCGGGGTTCGTAATGTAATCCATTTCGAGCAAGGAACTGTTTACATGCAAAACCATGAAGCCCCTTAGCACTGAACACGGCTGTTGCATTGTAAACCTGACCACCGGGGTAGAGCAGTGGCATCCCCAAAGCGATAAGCATGGGGTGGGTTGATTGGGTCGCAAGATCGGCTGTCGCTTCCAGAACTTGCTGGAGGGCTTTGGCACTGGCTTCATGAAATTCCTGGAAAGTGAAATTATCTTCACATCCATATCCAGTGAGTGCTAATTCTGGCATTAACAGTATATTTGCCCCACATTGAAATCCTTGCTCGATTGCTTGTAATACTCGTTCGGTATTACCCGTAAAATCGAACGGGAGTTGACGTAGTGAAGCGGTCGCAATGTTTAGATAATCAGCCATAATATTGTCCTTTTAGGCCCATGTAACATTGTAGACTTTTTTCAGATAATCGATAAATTGTTCATCTTCGCAGAGACTTTTACCAGGAGCATCTGAAATTTTTGCGACAGGCCGACCATTAACATGAACGAGTTTCATGACAATGTTTAATGGTTTTACGCCTTTGATATCGCAGGATAGGTAAGTACCTATCCCAAACGATACTTTAATTTTTCCCTGAAAATAACGGTAGATATCGACCATTTGCTGGAAGTTTAGTCCGTCACTGAAGACGAGCGTTTTCGATTGTGGGTCTAATCCCAGATTCTTATACATTTGAATGGCTTTATTGCCAAAAATAAATGGATCGCCTGAATCATGACGTAATCCATCAAATAGTTTTGCAAAATAGAAATCGAAATCTTTAATGAATGCATCCATTCCTATTACATCGGTTAAAGCGCAGCCAAGTCTTCCTCTGAATTCTTTAACCCAACACTCTAAAGTATGCTTTTGTGAATTTGCGAGTTGAACGCCAACTTGTTGAGATAACATGAATATTTCATGAGCCATGGTGCCGATAGGTGTTAAATTGAGCTCCTTGGCAAGGTACATATTTGACGTGCCGGCAAATATTCCAGGAAGTAACTCGTTAAGCATTTCAACCATTCGGTATTGGGCGGCGGAGCTAAATCGACGACGGGTTCCAAAATCTGCAAAAGTGAGGTTTTTCAGTTGGTGTTTTTCTAATTGGTTTTTTAGCCAGTCGACTTTTTCATAGACACGTTCTTCGATGTCAGAAAAAGTCTTGTCATAATTCTGGTGACGATTATAGACTTCACAAATGGTTGAGAGTACTGGCATTTCAAAATTGTTGATATGCATCAGTGGCCCCCGGGCCCGGATGGATAGTTGATTGTTTTCTTCTCCGATATCCAGAAAACGGGTTTGATATGACCACATTCGTAACCATTCAATAAAATCTTTTGTATACCAGGGAATTTGCTCTAACCATTGTATTTCATCTTCGGTGAAGCCTAATCCGTTGAGGTTTTCAAGTTCTTGTTCTATTTCATCGCGGTAAGGACGTAAGTCTATATCATTTCGTACGACTAGCTTATATTCAGCATCTTCAATATATGGATATTGATGCATAAAGCACTGCCACATATTCATTTTGTAAAAATCATTATCAAGTGCTGAAAAATTGAGTTTATCGCGAAGTAACTGTGTAGGTGATGACATACTAGCTTGTCCTTTGGTTAACACCGTGCCAAACGAATAACGAATAACGAATAAGGCTTTGATGGCAGTGTAATACAAAGCTGGGGCGAGCGTAATACGCAATCCTATGAGTGATGAATAAATCGGCAATTCTATTCCATCTTTACTCTTTTTAAGCTTAACGGGGGGCTGGTTTGAACAGGTCTGGCTATTCCTGTAATAATCTGAAAATAAAGTTTTTTATTCGAATGGTTAAAATGTATTCAGGCGCTTAAATCAAAGGGGGAAACTGCAATGGATCATAAAAAGAATCGCTAGATCACTGATAAATCAATCCACCAATATTCTGTTCGTTATCAATGAGTTAGTGACTTATGAGGAGACTCTAAATTGTATTTAACCTCAACTCGGGATATGAAAGCCTTTTCTGATAGGGATTAAAGTCGATTCCAGCGTTAAATCCGCTTGCCATAGAATGGCTATGGTGGTTCAGATTTGCCTTGAACTCGACCTTCAATCCCACATCAGAAAACAAGACTGACCCATCATGAATCAATTGTTATTCACTGTGACTTCTCTGAGTTGAAGTTACTTAGTTTGAGTAAAATCCAATTATCAAAAACATTCCTTAAGAGACTTTAAATTGGGACAGAAGTGCATCAAGTCGTGAGGCTTGTTGATTCAAATCTACGCTTCCTTCGGCAATTTCCGTCAATTCATTGCTGGTATCTTTGAGATTATGATTGAGTGAGTTGATATTTTGACTCATGGATGCTGCTACTGTGCTTTGTTCTTCTGATGCTGTTGCTATTTGGTGGTTCCTGTCATTGAGCAGAGAAATATCATCGGCTATTGCTGTAAAATACTCTCCAGCCTGTCGAACAGATTCCATACTTTTGTCAGCTGAATGTAATCCGTGCTCAACAACTTTGACTGCTTCTTGTGCTTTGACTTTCAGGTTATTGATCATTTCTGTAATTTCGACAGTGGCTGCTTTAGTTCTGGATGCCAGCTGCCTTACTTCATCAGCAACGACTGCAAAACCACGGCCTTGTTCTCCGGCTCGCGCTGCTTCAATTGCTGCGTTTAAAGCCAACAGGTTTGTCTGTTCTGAAATCGAGTGAATCGTTTCAACAACTGTATTTATTGAGACAACGCCATCATGTACATGAACGACGGACTGAGAACTGGTTTGCAACTCATGGCACAGCTGTTCGATGCCTTCAATACTCTGTTTAATCTGGGTATGACCGAGTTCTGTACGTTGATCGGTTTCACTGGTTTGAGAGGATACATCTCCTGCATTATTAGCAACCTCTTGTACGCTGGAAACCATTTGTTCCATGGCACTGGCTAGTTGATCCAGCATATTTAGCTCTTGAGTAATTAGATTATTTGTGTGGTGGAGATTCACATCAATCTGTTCTGATGTACTGGCAACTCTTGTGCTGTTTTGGGCTTGTTGTTTGACGATGACATTAAGGTGTTCCTGACATTTTGTAAGATAATGGGTCAGTGCGGCAAATTCGTCTTTACCAGGCATTTGCAGTGGATCTCTGAAGTTGCCTTCGGAGAGCTGATGCATAGCCTGTTTGAGATAGTCAACACGCTGGCGGACATGTTTTGAAAATAAGATGATGATGACAATAATGAAAACAGCACACACCACAATAGATGCATATATTTTTGTTTCCAGGCTGTCGATTAGAAAGTCTGCAAGTTCCAGATAGGTTCCGGCTGCTAAAACATAAGGACTATTTTTGAGTGGATATAGATAAGTTGCTTTACGTAGCGTTTTATGGGTTCCAGGTTTCTGATAAGAATAATGGACAATGGTGGGGCGGTGAGATTGACCAACTCTTTGAATGGCTTCGTTGAGAGTGCCGCCTTCTTCAAGTGTAATGTCACTTAACCGGGTTCCTTCTTTCTGATGATTGGGGGGATAAATTGCAACAATGCTATCTTTTCCGTTCACGAGGAACATATATCCGGATCTTTTTTCTCCCCATCGTGCTGGATAAATTAGCTTTTTGAGTTGGCTTAGATCATTTGGATATTGTTCTGCAATAGATGCGATGGTATCGACCTGATGTTGTAACTGTCGTTGTTCAACATCCATGATTTGGTGACTAAGTAACTGGGTTGCAATTGTGCAGCTACCTAACAAAACGATGATAATAAAAATGCTCATCCCTGACATTTGAGTTTGTAATCGAAAGCGGCCTAGAATTGTTGAAATCAGTGATCCCATAAAAACCTCTACTCGAGCGGAGTCCCTTGGGCCTGTGGATTTTTCATGATCGTTTCGTCGCAAATGATGTTCTGTAAGGTTCTTTTTGTTCAACCTGCTTTTGTTTAACGTCATTGTGTATGTACTTAAAACACACCTACCGAGACAAAATTCAATCATAAAAGATCAACAGACTCTACTGAAAGCTAGCTTTATTGCTGCCAACTGATGTTTTGGCTAAAGGTTGCGGCTTTAGTAGCCAACCCATATTGATTTACCTGCCTAATTAATAGTAGAAAATGATTGATTAATTTGCCTGTTGAATTTGTTTTAAATATTGCAGCCAGGCACGGCTTGAGGATTTGAATGCCGGGGTATTCTGAGCGAGGAACAAATATTGTCTGGCTTTTATATAGCTTCCGGTTTTAATTGCAGCAATTCCTGCGATTAAATGCAGTTGGGGTGAGGTAATATGCTTTGCCAAAGCTTGCTGATATGCATTTAAAGCCGTATGCCATCGGTTTTGATTCAGCAATAATGACATGTATTGTTGATAGTCAGATGGTTTGTCTGTTTTTTGAATAATCTTTTTGTAGAACGCGACAGCTTTTCGATCACTTCTGGCTTGTATCAAAAGCTGTGCTATTTGTCGTAAATTTGCAGGTGTTGCCTTGAGCATCCTTTTGTTAATCGCAGACTCCAGAGCCTGAGCTGCTAGGTAAGGAATTTTTTCATGGATAGCAAGTTGTGCCAGAAGTTGGTAGTTGCGTGGGTGGTCAAATAATTGACGTTGCCATGCCAGGCGCATAGTAGCAAGGGCTGCTTTCATGTGTTGACCTTGAATTTCCAGTGAAGCTAACTGCTCCCAATGTGTCATTTTTTGCGGGGCCGATTCTATAATTTTTTGTTGCCATTGGATGGCTCTGGGCCATTTTTTGTCTGAGGTAGCCAGGGCAACGGCTAATTGATACCAGCTGATATGTGGTGAATCTTGCTCAAGTAATGCCATTCTAATCGATGCAAGACCTTTCTTCCATGATTTCAGATGATAATAGCCAATAGCTAACTGATAGTATTGGAGTGCTATGTGATTTTGTCGCGGGGTTTGATGTAGCCACAGGTTGAGTTTATTGACGCCTGATTGCCACTGCCCTAAGTTGAGATGGAGTTGAGCGATCGTGAGTAATAGCTGGCTTTGCTGGTGGTTGTCTAGCAGGCCAGTTTGATAAGCCTTGAGAAATTGGTTCAAAGCTGGTTTTGGCGTATTTTGAATGATTGCAATTCTTCCCAGTTTGATATGCCCGAGTGTCGACGCATAATCTTGTCGGGATTGTTTACCTGTGCTCTGGAGCCATTTATTCAACAAATTTTTTGCTTTTTGAATATGACCATTATCGAGTAAATGTTGCACTTGTTGGAGCTTATGGAAGTCAAATTCAGATAACTGTGTAGCTTGAACCATCGGAACCACGCAAACGATGATGAAGAGCCAATAATGTAGTTTGAGACGCATCGGCTATCTCTCCAATTTGAATGTTAACGTCTGTCGGGCCCGGAAAGCGATGGTCCGACCATTTTGGCGCCTGGGCTTAAAACGCCAATTGTAAACAGCTCGTTTAACTGCTGTATCAAAGGTGTGTTCAGGGGCTGCTTTAATTGTGATGATGCTTCCTGGTTTTACTTTTCCATTAGGCATAATAGTGAACTCAACTGTTATTTTCCCTTCGATATGTCGGTTGATCGCTCGTTGTGGGTATTGTGGTGGCATCCTAAATAATGCGACTGGGTTAGGATCCACACTAGGTGTAACCTGAATTCCATTTAGACTTCCTAATGTAGCACTAAGTTGTATGTCTGATAGAGATGATGCCGGAGCAAATTGGACATTAATATGGCTTGTATGTGGTGGTATAGGGGGGGGGCTGGTCGCTCCCATCGTCGGAGTTGGCAGCTGAGGGTTGTGACTGGGCTTTGGTGGGGGAGGCAATATCGGTTGACGTTGCCTGACCTGAACGGGTCGTTCCTGTGTCGTCGGACTCAGAACCAATTGGATTGGGGGAGTACTTTTGGTTACATGAGAATGATTTAGACCGATTGACTGCCCCAATAGTACGAAAAATGTGGTACTAAATAGTAATGCCAGCGAGGCAATTACAAAAAAGCGGCGCATGGTTAATTTACCTTTCCATTTTGAGTTGCAATGCTATATGGAATTTGTTGTTGTCGGATGGTATCAATAACCTGAATAAGGCGTCCTGTTAAAACTCTTTTATCGGCTTGGATAACAATAGCTATTTTCGGGTTTGACGTTTTAAGTTTGGCTAGTGCTCCTGATAGTAACTGTTGAACAATTGGCTGACGGTTTAGCCAGATCTGTCCATTCGCTGAAATTCCGATCACTTGTGCATTTTGTGTCTGTTTTCCTGCGTGATTGGCTACCGGACGATTAATCTGAATACCAGATTCCTGAACAAACGATGTTGATACAATAAAAAAGATCAGCATGATGAAGACGATGTCTAGCATCGGCGTCAGATCGATTTGAGCTTCTTCTGGTTGCTGTGACTGAAATAGATGACGGCGTTTCATAGGTAATCGTCTACTCCGGTTTGTTGGCAAAGAGCGATGCGTTGGCGTATGCTCCAGCGGTTTAAATGGGTATAAAAAATGAGACCGAAAACCGCAATGGCCATGCCTGACATGGTTGGCAATGTGGCTTTGGCTATTCCGCCTGCAATCAGTTGTGGGTTGAGTTTGCTCTGATTGAAAGACAGTCCGTCAAAGACCTGAATCATTCCTGTGACCGTTCCGAGTAAGCCGATAAGAGGACATAAGCTAATTAATACTCGCATCATCGGTAATTGTTGTTGGAGTTTTAGATCGAGTTGGCAATAGCTTTTAAGTTTTAAAATGGGTTGGGCATAGTTTTCTGTCTCGCTTAATATCTGCTTTTTCAAACGAGGGTAACCGCATAACCGAAACCAGTAACGTTCCAATAATAATGCCGTCAATATGCAACAGAGTCCCCATAATATAACGAGCACCCATCCGCCTGTTGCTAGAAAGTGGCTGAATAAGGTGAAATAGCGGCTAAGATGAAACATGTCGTGAACCATTCTTTAATCGACTGGCTAATAGAGCCAATGATTGCTGTTGGAGTATCTGGCTAATCCGTTGGGCCTTTGTTGTCAGTAAATTATGCACGAACAGAAGTGGAATAGCGGCGATTAGTCCGAGAACAGTGGTCATTAATGCCTGAGAAATTCCGCTTGCCATCATTTTAGGGTCGCCACTGCCAAAGATTGTAATACTCTGAAATGTTTCGATCATGCCAGTTACAGTGCCCAGTAGCCCTAATAAAGGTGTGACTCCGGCAAATAATTTGACCAATGTGTGATTTTTTTCGAGTTTAGGTAATTCTTGGCTGACGGCTTCATCCACGTAAAGTTCCAGCTCTTCAAGTGGGTGTTGGCCATCAGGAATTCGATTAAGGATCCGCCCCAGTGGGTTATTACTACTGTTTGTAGCGTCAGAGCTTAACTGACGGGCGACGTTGTGTTCTGTGATGCTTAAACGACACAGGCGATAAATAGAAATAATCAGGCCAAGAAGCCCTAAAGCAATAATGATATAGCCGATGATTCCACCTTGCTGAATGCGTTGCTCAATCGTTGGGAGCCGGGCTTGTAGTGATAGTAATTCTCCCTGGGTCGGATCAATGATAACGGAGTCAGTTTTTCCCGAAATGTAATCGTTTGCCGAACGGGGCTGATGAGGCATAACTTGTAGCGTATTTAGGTTTGGATGCCATTGAAGAAATTGTCCTTGGCCATTTATCAGTTCAAATTCACCTAAGCGGGTGACTTGCTGATGTTTAGGCTGGCCTTTTGTATTAATAACTGTGTGTTGAAAATGACTAATTTGTCCAGATGCTATAAATTGCTGCTGAAGTAAAACTTGTAATTGAGTCAAATTGTTTGCAGACGGAATGCGGTGTTCGTTAATCCATTTAAATGCTGTTTCTCTTTTTCTTCGTTCTGCACTGACCAATGATTGTTTGATGTGTTGACTGAACTTTGCACTTTCACTCCGCAAAACGGTGAATACTTTCCCTAATTCTCCACTTCGGATACGTAATTGTTGAGATAGCTGGGTCAATTCTTTTTCATTTTGTTTAAACTTTTTCTTGAGGTATTGCTGTCTGTTTTGTGCCGCTTTTAAATGAGATTCACTTTGTTTCAATAATTGCGCCTGATGTTTCAGGTTATTCAGAAATCGGGTTTGGCGTTCATGGTTGAGCTTCTGATCTCGCTGAGTAATAAGCTCTGCACTTGATTTGAAACTGGCCATGTCATTTGCCCAGCCGGTACAACTTACGATCATCAAAAGTAATGCCCAATATTTCATGACTTCGGCTCCTGTTCTGATGGTAATGGTAAGTTAAGTAACTGCGGCAGGTGCTGTTTATCAGCCATAGCGATGGCAATACTTAATTGTTTGTTTTGTGTATTGGTCAGCTTTCGCCAAAGGTGTTTTTGTGGTTGCCAGAGTGCGCTGGTTTGTCCATCTAGAGTTTGATAATAAAGTGCTAACCGACCTAATCTGAAATAACGGACCTGCTCAGATGATCCATTAATGTTTAACTGTCCCTGATAACTACCGATGCTATTCGCGTAACTGAGCTCGATTTGATAAGCGTTGAGCACTTGACGGTATTTTTCAGCCAGTGAAATGTTGGCCTGATCAATGAGGTGTTTGAGTCTGATAAGGCGGTGTTCACGTTCATTAAGCAGAAAAGGCTGATCACGATGGATTAGGGTTGCTAATTGTTGATAAAGGGATACTAAAAATGGCAAAGCGGTTTGTTCAGTTTCAGCTAATGAATTCAATTGTAATTTTAACTGTGATTTTTCTTCTTCCTGAGAGGCTATCATGCGCGTGAGTTGCTTATTGTAAATATTCAACAAGTCACTTTGCCGTTGATGTTGCTGATATTTTTCAAGTGTTTCTCGCGTTTTGTGGTCAAGGTCATCAATTTTTTCTTGGGTATGTGCATCTTGCATGTGGATTTGAATCACTTGTTTTTGTGGTGAATTTAGTGATTCTGCTTCAGATGGCGATATCGTTGCGAGAATACAGCCAAAAAAAGTTAAAAGAATTGTAATTCTGTTCATAGCATTTGATCGCATTAATCTATTTTAACTGTGGAATGGGGCGTCATTCGATAGTCTATGAAATAAGTTGTCTTCATGTTTGTTCTTTGTGGCACAAGATAGGCCAATCTAAGTAAACAAGAGAGATAAACATCAATAAAAATAAGAATTATTATCATTAGCGGGCTAATATAATAGATTTTTATCGGCAATGGAAGAGTGGCCGTTAAATCACAGTTTCTTAAGGAAGCTGAAACAGGTGGGGGAGTTCACGGATATAAGATATCGAATATTGTTGTTTTTTACTGTGAGTCGATCTGAAGTTAATTTAAGCAAAATGAGGAAGGAACCTAATTCTCATTTTGCTTGCTATAATGATGCACGGTTAGTCGTTAAAGAGTGTCCAGATTGGCGCGTGATCCGAGGGCTTTTCAATGGCCCGTAAAGGATAATCGATGTCGCTTTCGATGGCCCTGCTGGCTAAGCCAGGCGTTGCCATGATCGCGTCTATCCGAAGGCCTCTATTATCGTCAAATCCTCTGGAGCGATAGTCAAACCAGCTATAGCGCCCACTTTGTTCAGGATTTAGTGCCCGGTAGGTATCTGTCAATCCCCAATTTAACAAGTCCGCCAGCCATTCTCTTTCTTCTGGTAAGAAGCTGCATTTTCCGGTACGAAGCCAGCGTTTAGCATTTGTATCACCAATACCAATATCTAAATCTGTTGGAGAAATATTGATATCTCCAAGAACGATAATGTCTTGTTCCGGTGAGTGGGATTCTTTCAGGTATCGGGTTAAGTCTGCATAAAATCGGCGTTTAGCTGGAAATTTAGTTTCGTGTTCTCGGTTTTCTCCCTGAGGGAAGTAACCATTGAAGATTTTTATCGGTTTTCCGGTTGCGTCTTTTACAGTTGTGATAATCATTCTTCGCTGGGCATCGTTTTCATCCCATGGGAGTCCCTTTTCGATATCCATCGCTTCATTTTTGGTTAATGTAGCAACGCCATAATGGGCTTTTTGTCCATGAAAATAAACGTGATATCCGAGTGCTTCAACCGCTTCTAGAGGAAATGCGTCGTCGTGTACTTTGATTTCCTGAAGACCGATCACATCCGGATGATGTTTTTCAATCAGAGCCTCCAATTGGTGGAGCCTGGCACGTAATCCGTTAATATTAAAAGAGACGATTTTCATCATTATATTTAGGTTAACCGGTGTCTGAATAAGAAAAGATGTTAACAAAATATCAATAATGTCGAAATCTTTTTTAAGAGCCGGTTACGATTCATTTTGTCTGAATAAAGCCTGAAATTCAGAGGATAATGATTTCAGTCTCAATGTATTGGTTTTATTGAGTTTTAGTCCACTTATACTTCGAATGTCTAATTTACACTCTTCGAGCTCATTGGGGGGAAGTTTATCTTTCGACTCTAAATTTCGGATGATTGCTTGAATTTTATTCAACGTTAATTCGATATTTCCTGGGGTGAGTTTTAGTGCTTTTTTAAAATATTGGCGGGCTTTTATATAATCCTGGCAACCATATGCGATGATACCTAGCTGGTTTAAATGGCGAATGTTTTCCAGTGTGCTTTGATGTTCTGGATTTTCGGCGATGTCATGAACTGCTTTTAAGGCAAAGCGATCTATCTGGTCGCGCTTTTTTAATTCTTCAGCAAAAATAAATGCGTATTCATATTCGCCAATGTTATGAAGAGTCAGGTAAGTATCGGGGAGTAGTGCATTTGATACTTGGGTTGGGGCTTCCAGATATTGTTCGTTAGTAGAAAATAAGACTCGCTTAGCCTGAAGCCTCTCTCCTTTTACGATGAATATACGGGCTTGGCTTAGTCCCTCAAAGGCATCGAAATCGAAGTCTTGGATGGCCCCTTCTTCTAATCTTGCTTTGAATAGAACAGCATTTACTTCTTGTAGTAGCCGGTTTTTTCGGTAGAGATCGCTTTCATTATGTGCCTCATCGATCAAGCTTCGGATAAAGTTACATAAATGTCCGGGGCTTTTGTGAAAAGACTGACGAGTCAGTTGTAAGATTTTCCCAAATGTATTTCGGGTTAATGCGTAATGGTGGCTCTCTAGTGCTAACTCTGCTGTTATTTGTTGCCTGTTGAGTGAAAGAGGGGATAGATCATTTGCTTTTTGGATGATATCCAGAGCGTGTTTCAGTTGGCCGCTATCTCGATAGGACAAAGCCAGTGTTACATAAGCATTCAATACTAATGGGTGATTATTGATAACTACCTGTAGCATTTCTATCGCATGGGCATAATTACCTAAGAGATATTCGATGCGACCTAATGTTGTCTGACACCAGGATTGCTGTAATGTCGACGCAAACTCCAAAAGGTGTTCACGGGCGTTTTTGTAATCTTTTAATTGGATATACGATTCGATAATGAGACTATGGCAGAGAATTTGGCACCGGCTCGATTGATGTAAATATTCTTTGCAGGCCTCAATTGCGCGTTCATACTGTTTTTCTGCTAAAGCAATATATACAGGAAGTAACTCTTGGCGTTTTTGATATGCTTTAGTAATTCGGGTTTTGAGCTGCTTTTGTGAAAAAGGCTTGGTCAGAAAGTCGTCAGGCTCTGTTTCCAAAGCGTTCAGTACGATTTCCCTATTGTTGTCGCCACTGATAATAAAGTAGAGGCTGGCAGGATCAATACAGTTGTTTTCTCTTAATTCCTCAAGTAATTGAGCGCCGTTTTTCCCATTTCCTAGACTATACGTAACGAGAAAAATATCGAAGAATTGCTTTTGACATGCATGAAGAGCAGATTCACCTGAATTAGCTGAAAAGATATGGGTAGCGCCAAAATTCTCAAGCATTGTCTTTAGCAGAGTTTGGTATGAACGCTGACCATCGACAATCAAAATTTTTTTATCAGAAAAGCTGTATTGTTTTTCCATATGGTGTTTTGTAACTATGTTTGTCTTGATCAACTGATTCTGCTTAGAAAAGCGATCTGTATACAGTAAAGATTATGCAGTTACGCTTAATATGCTTTGCATATATTAACATATAAAAGGTTTGTCGCGGTTAATTCGTTGCAAAGTCTTAATGACCAGAAACGATACTATTTATCTAAATAACATACGTTTTGATAAAAAAGCCTTTTTGATCAAAGAGTAAGTCTGATTTCGGTGAGAATACATTTGCCATAGGATAAGTTTGAATGGCATAGATTTGCTTTAAACTCAAATTTAGGGTTTTCATCAGAAAATAACTCTAAGCATCGTAATTTTGCTACAACTGCTTATCTCTAAATACAATAGAGGTTAGATAAATTTATTGGAAGCTGATAGTAAAAATTATCAGAAGAGATGGAATAAAAATTGCTTAATAAAAATCAGTTTTGAGAGGAGTCAAAGATGCGTTACAGCTTCATTACATTACTGGTTCTGTTATTGGCTGGGTGTGAATCGATCACAAGTCATCGTATCGAATATGCATATGTTCCGCCTAAAGAGAGTAAAGATAACCAATTTTATAGTGTTGTTTTGCGTTTAACTGACCATCTCATGGCTAAAATGCCGAAATTATTACCTGGGCAGACACTTGCAATTAGTTCAATTGTTAATTTGGATCAGATGAATCAGACCGATGACTTTGGGCGGCAACTTTCAGAGTCAATGTTTGCCGCTTTTGATTCAAGAGGTGTCCATTTGGTCGAACCTCGCCTGACTGGGCGTTTTGTAACTGTCCCTGAGTCTGGAGAGTTTGCTTTGAGTCGACAGGCATCAATGCTTGCCAACAGAAAAATACATGTGACTTATGTTTTAGTTGGCAGTTATCAGTCAAGTCGCTCTGGGTTACATGTAAATGTTCGCATCATTCGCCTGTCTGATCATGATGTTGTCAGTGCTGCGTATGAATTTTTCCCTGCTGATATTGCTCCATTGGTGCCAGCAGTCCGTGAAGTGAATGGAGGATTGGTTCGCGATGATATTCGACCGCAATAAGTGGTGTGTTGTACTTTTGATGGTACTACTCAGTGGCTGTAGCACTATGAAAAATATGAATCTTCCGACGTTACATAAACAAGATACGTTTGTTAAAACTCCTCCACAGTCTTTTGCTGTAATTCGGGCTGTTGGATATGCACCGATTAGTGAGCAAATCGGTCGAACAGAATCGATGAAAGAGCTAAAAGCAATGAGAGCGTCTAAATTAGATGCGTATCGGGAACTTTCTGAGCGGGTTTATGGACAGAAGGTTTCTAGTAATGTGACTGTCCATGATTTGGTTTTGGGCAATGAGGCATTGCAAGCTTCGGTTTATGGTGTGATCCGTGGCGCAAGAGTTTTGAAGTCATATCGGGTTAAAGATACTTATGTGACTGAGATGGAGCTTGATTTTCGTGAGGTATATCGGGTTGCGATGTCAATGTCACCTACTTTGGATTCTGATACCGATTATTTAGGTTCAGCCGATTGATTATATGGGAATGAAGTAAAGTTATGAGCAATATAGCCGATAAGATGAATGTGGTGAAATGACAGGGTTTGACAAGGGAATTATGTAATGAAAGCAATTGTTCTGAGCATTTTTGTAACAGCTTTTTTGACTGGCTGTAGTTTGTTTGGGGGGCGTGAGTCACCAAAAATGACACCAGTTCAGTCAAACTATTACACTCAACCTACAGCTCAAAAGGAAGAAGCCAAACCGGGTTTTTGGGCCGGATTGTTTTCATCACCAAAACCTAAGTCGGTAGGAGTACAATCGAACCCACCTGTAACGACTCTTTCAACATATGTTGCTAGAATGGCCCGCCAGATGCTTGATAGTGCCCGATATGTTAATCCCCGGACACCTATCGGGGTTGCATCATTTGTTTCATTGGAGAATCTGCGTAAAACCAATCCGTTTGGAATGCAGATTGCCGAGAGTTTTGTTTTTGAAATGCAGCAGCATGGTTTATCTGTTATTGATTATAAAGCAACAGGGTTTATCCGGATTACTCCGAATGGTGATTTTGTTTATAGCCGAAATATTAAGGAACTGCCCAAGGTTCAACCGATCGAATATTTATTGATTGGAACTTATTCTCATACGATGAATGGTTTCATTATTAATGCAAGAATTGTTGGTGCAAAATCGAAAGTAGTGGTGGCATCGGCACAGCAGTTAATTCCAACCAGTGTTTTTAATAGTGTGATGGATATTAATCCGAATCGGAATAAACCTAAAATGCGAGATGGTGTGTTGCTGATTGAATCACCTAAAAGACGTTAACTGTTGATTAACCAGTTGATATTTCACTGTGAGAAGAGTTAGGTAGGTCATTCAACTTGGCTTTTTTGTTGTCACCCCTCTAAACCAACTATCTGGGGTCGTGGTGGTTGAATTTAGTTTCTGATTTGATTTTTAGAATCACTTTTTCTTTGAATGAACTTATTAACCTCAGATCTGCATAAGCGCCTCTTTCTCAAGCCGGGTGATTTTAATTTTTAGGCTGAAATGTATAAGCAATGAGTTCGGCAAGCAGGTTCACCATAAAACTGACGCCACTTCGATGTCATGGATGCTCGATCTGAGAAATATTCTTCAGTTGGTTGAAGACGGTCTCTATAATAAACCTCTTCCTGAGTATGCGTCTGTTCCATGACTTCGTAGCCCTTAGTTTCATATTCTTTCGTTCATCCGTGATCAGCTTGACTCTCTTATCTGACAATTCCTGTTCTAGTGGGCCTGAGATATAGTCTTTATCGCCATACAGCGTTCCCAATAGCCCACCGACCATTTAGGAATAGCTTTTCTGTTATCAACATCGACGAAAATAGCCTCAAGATTGTTCATGCCATGGTCCTTATACGATTGATGGTTATCATCAAATGATCGGATCGCAACCCAGGCATTTAGCTTCATTCTTATGCGCAGTTCCGGTTAATTAATTTATCCAACTTTAGATAATAAGTCGCAATTGAACTGCTTTTTATAATGATGTGTTAAGACTGTTTATCTTGGCGATAGATTTTGCGGGTTTATGGCTACATTGTTTGGGGTGATGATTCCTTGAATTGATCAGAGGAGTAACCAGTAATATTTTTAACAAATTAACCTGGGTTAAATGAATGGGTTGAAGTGAGGGCTGTAAGGTTGAATAAGAAATTAGTTCAGACTTTGAAACTTTTTCCATGGTGTACTGCGGTATTTTGCCGGCCAGCCTTATCATAAGTCATTGATTGTTGACGTAATAACTGATTCATTTCGTGTGCTAAGCGTTCAACTTCTTCACTGCTGGCTTCAATAATTCGGCCATTAATTTCGTTGGCGTGATGGCATTTTTGTAGCAGTGATTCTAATCGTGCCTGTTTATGGATTAATTTTTTCTTTTGTTTGATGGCCTGCTTTTGAGGGTGCTCGGCGATGAGTTCGTCATTTTCAGTCAGTTGTTTTAACAACTGCATCTTCTGTTTTGCAATGGAAATAATCGAATCAAGTTCTCTTTTGGACAGACACTGATACTCTCTAGCCAAGAGAGCTAGTAGTTGCTCCAAGAGATAATGTTGGTGATCAAGTAATTCTTCTACCATGAAAATCTAATAACTTCGATTAACGATATAGAGTATTTAATTGATCTTCCATTGTTCCCATTTTTTTGGCAACACGCGGAGCATTTATCTGATAACTTCCATCGGCAATAGCTTGTTTCAAATCGGCAATTTTCTGACTATTGTCAACATTTTTGCCATTGCCTTCTTTCAACCCTTGCTCAATTTGATTCAATTGACGAGCCTTGTCGGTTAACACGACCGAGTCTTGAGGCGCATGGACTTGTTCCTGATGCGCATTTTTGACGTTGTTGTCGGTAGTACTGCGACGTGAATCTTGTGTGCGGTTAGTGTCGACTGTATTGCTTCGGTTACCGCTTACGTTGTTGATATTCATAGCCATGATTGGCATCCTGTCATCATTGTTCAACATGATTGATTAATCTATGTACATTATCGGCTGCCCTGCCGGATTCTTTAGTACTTTTTACATGTGAACGGTTACTTGTCCTACAGCACTTATAATAGCATGGATGATACGTTTTGAATGATTGTTTCTGACTCGAATTGTATCTCCAATAATGCCATTCGAAAGTGCTGTTCCGGTAGTGCTCAAATATAAATCATGCTTTTGGGCAATAATTTTTACTGAGTCACCACGACAAACCATGCAAATATCATACCTGGTCAAAGGTCTTCCAATTCCAATTCTTCTTCTCAGTTTTGCACCAAGGAGTTCATCGATGTTCCTGTAATAACTACCATATATTCTATTTTTATTCAGATAACTGATTTGCATATTGGATTGATTAAGCAGATCTCCTGTATCTCCTGCGGTACTCATTGTGACTATAGGAATTAACCACTGCACCCGTACCGGAACGTATAACCGGAAATTTGTCGATTCCGGACATGTGACTAAAACAGTCGTATTGCGTTTGACACTTCCAGAAGGCAAATAGTAGTGAAAAGTTTTGCATTGCTGAAAATTGGTTCTAGGATCTATGTTGGCTGTTTGTATGGATATTCGTTGATCTTTGTTTAGCTCAACATTATTTCTGATGAACGACGTCACGGCCGCTCGAATTTTTGCTGCTGTTGTCTGGGTAGCAAATGTGTTAAAACTTAAGCTACACAACAAAATAGAGTATAGAATCTGTTTAATCATTTTTATTTTCGGTCGATAACGCAGAGAATATGGAAGCTTTTGTCTATGCTTAAGAGACATCGGCTCGTTTCGGAATAAAATAGAATGTCAAATTTATGACGATTCCTTTTTTTATCCGACTTTTAGATGATAGTACGCAAAAGTTGTGCCTTTTGCTCAAGGAGATATGAACAACATGGCGGGAATTCTTGATTCGGTAAACCAACGTACGCAGTTGGTCGGGCAGAACCGATTAGAGTTGTTACTGTTTCGGTTAAATGGTTCACAACGATATGGTATTAACGTATTTAAGGTTAAGGAAGTCCTGCAGTGTCCACCATTAACTGAATTACCCAAGTTAAATCCGGTGATTCGGGGGGTTGCGCATATTCGAGGACAAACTATTTCAATTATTGATCTGAGTCGGGCAACCGGTGGTGCTCCGATTCAGGATTTAAGTAAAGCCTTTGTGATTATTGCTGAATATAACCGTTCGGTTCAAGGATTTTTGGTCGGTTCAGTGGAACGAATCATTAATATGAACTGGGAAAATATTTTGCCGCCTCCTCAGGGAGCTGGAAAATTTAGTTATCTGACGGCTGTGACTGAAGTTGATAAAGAATTAGTTTCTATTCTTGATGTAGAGAAAATTCTTGATGAAATTTCTCCGGCGCCAACAGAAGTAAGTGAGGAAATTCTTAAAGAGGCTCCAGCTTCAATTGCTGATAAGCGAATATTGGTTGCCGATGATTCGTCTGTTGCCCGTAATCAGGTTAAAAGAGCTGTTTCTGCTTTGGGGATAGAAATTGACTTGTGTAAAGATGGCCGTGAAGCGTTAGACCTTCTGAAGGAGAAAGCTAAAGAAGGACCGATTAAGGACACATATGCATTGATTATCTCAGATATTGAAATGCCCGAAATGGACGGTTATACATTAACTGCTGAAATTCGTTCCAATCCTGATTTGAAAGACTTAAAGGTTATTCTTCATACGTCACTCAGTGGTGTATTTAACCAGGCGATGGTTGATAAAGTTGGCGCAAACGCATTTATCGCTAAATTTAATCCGGACGAATTGGCGAATGCCGTACGTGAATCTATAGAATAAGTATGTAATAGGTAGCATTACGTGAAAGAGCTTTCGGATGAACTGTATTCTCAATTTAGCAGCTTTTTAGAGCAGCAATGTGGTATCGTCCTTGGAAATAACAAGCAATATTTAGTCAAAAGCCGGTTGTCTCCGCTGGTTCAAAAGTATCAATCAGGTAGTCTTTCGGAGCTGATTCGACAGGCAATGAGTCTGAGAGAGCGGGATATCAGGGCAGCTGTTGTGGACGCAATGACAACGAACGAAACTCTTTGGTTTCGTGATAGTTATCCGTTTCAGTTGCTAAGTGAGCGTTTACTCCCGGAACTGGCACAGCAGCGGCGAGCGGTTAAAATCTGGTCGGCAGCATGTTCTTCAGGGCAAGAGTCTTATTCTATTTCGATGATCGTTCAGGAGTTTCAAAAGCGCCGTCCGGGGAGTCTCTCGAATGTTCAGATTATTGGAACGGATATTTCTCCATCAATGTTAGAGCATTGTAAAAAAGGCGAATATGATGCATTAGCGTTAGCTAGAGGATTGTCAGCTGAGCGAAAACGACAGTTTTTTGAAGATATAGGCCAGGGGCGCTTTCGGATTAAAGATGTCGTGCGAAAAAATGTCAGTTTTAGACCGCTTAATCTTTTGGATAGTTATGCGTTATTAGGAAAATTTGACATTATTTTTTGCCGTAACGTTTTAATTTATTTTTCGGCTGATTTGAAGTCGAAGATCCTTAATCAATTTGCTGGTGCTTTAAATAAGGATGGTTATTTGCTTTTAGGAGCATCAGAGTCACTAACTGGTTTAACAGATCGTTTTGAGATGATTCGTTGTAATCCAGGAATCATCTATAAATTAAAATAACTTCAATTCAGGATAAGGAAACATTTCCTGATAGTGATAACTCAATCCTATATCGGAAAATGTTTCTGGCTAGCACTGGAGAGGTGGTTAAGGTGAGAGTTTTTTGTGTTGTGTAGGCGGTGAATCTGAGTTATCTACATGAATCAGGTATCGTAACGAACAGAATATATGGTATTAAATAGCTGAAAAAACCATTATGAAACGTCAACATCTCTCAGGCGGCAAAGCGGAAAGTTTTGCCGCCTGATTTGTCTTTTTGCCGCTTTTCCCTTTAAGTTTTAAGTATTATTCACTCCGTCAAAATTTTGTAATGGCATATTCCTTGCTGTTACTGAGAATGATATCTCAGGAGGATTTTATGAGCATTACATTTGATAAAGCATTCGGAGTACACCAGTACACACTGGGTGTTCGCTCTCGTCGAGCCGAAATTTTAGCGAGTAATATTGCCAATGCAGATACCCCAAATTACAAGGCTCGCGATATAAATTTTAAAAAAGCTTTAGAGGAAGCGATGAATGGGCACGATTTTCGCTTATCTAGAACAAACAAAAGGCATATTGCCGGTATGGCGGATTTTGATCCGGCGATTGGTTACAGAATTCCAGACCAACCAGATACCGGAGATGGCAATACTGTCGATATGCAAACGGAGAAAACGTTATTTATGGAAAACGGGATGCGCTATGAAGCCAGCCTGAATTTTCTGAATAGCAAAGTGCGTAGCCTTAAAAAATCGATTACAGGACAATAATTATGAGTTTATTTAATGTCTTTGATGTATCGGGTTCTGGTTTAAAAGCGCAATCAATCCGTTTGAATACGACAGCAAGTAACTTGGCAAACGCTGATAGTGTGTCATCAAATTTTAATGATACATACCGTGCTAGAAAACCTGTATTTGCAGCTGTATTGGATCAAACAACTAATCAAGATCCATCTGCGGTGAAAGTGGCAGTAAAAGGGATTGTCGAAAGTGATGCACCTTTGAGACGAGAATATAACCCGAATAGCCCGTTCGCTAATAAAGATGGATATGTATTTAAGCCAAATGTAAATGTAATGGAAGAAATGGCTGATATGATTAGTGCTTCTCGTTCCTATCAGACGAATGTACAGGTAGCTGATGCCGCTAAACAAATGCTTAATTCGACATTAAGTTTAGGTAAAAGTTAGTCGGAGATTGGGTGAATGGCAGAAATTAAAGGATTGGATAGCAGCATTTATTGGCCTGATAAGGCTAAACAGGCGCAGGCAAAGACTGCAAAAATTGCACATCCGGGTGATAATAAAAAACTCGATCAAAAAGATTTTTTCTCTTTGTTGACGCAGCAGCTCGCTTATCAGGATCCGACAAAGCCTGTTGATAATGCCCAAATGATCTCTCAGATGTCTTCGTTTCAGACATCAGATGGTATTTCCAAACTGACAGAAGAATTTAAAAACCTAAATAGTATTATGAATTCGTCTGCAGCCCTTCAGGCTTCGACATTGGTGGGGCGTTCGGTTTTGGTTCCTTTAAACCATGGTATGAATAATGGTAAAGGTATCGAAGGTGTAGCCATCGCGGGCAAAGGTGCGACAGATGTTAAAGTGAGCATCGAAAATTCGGCTGGCGAGCTGGTTAAAGCCCTGAAATTAGGTACCGGAAAAGGGAACATGAAATTTTCCTGGGATGGGACCGATCAAACCGGGGCGAAGGCACCAGAAGGAAAGTACACGATAAAAATTAGTGCCAAACAAGGTGGTAAAAATATCGATATTCCTGCCGCGACATTCGGGCATGTCAGTAGTGTCAGCTTGTCAGGTAATGGTTCAAAAGATGTGAAATTGAATCTTGCCGGGCTTGGTGGATTTAGTATGAAAGACGTGCTTGAAGTCGGTGAAGGCTAGTACGTAACGATAGGAGATTGAGAGATGTCATTTGGTATCGCCCTGAGCGGGATTAACGCATCACAAAAGGATCTGGATACAACGTCGAATAACATTGCGAACGTTGATACAACCGGTTTCAAGGAATCACGTGCTGAATTTGCCGATGTCTATGCAAATTCACTTTTCTCTAACGCAAAAACATCGACTGGGAACGGTGCGAAAACAGTTGCTGTTGCTCAGCAGTTTCATCAGGGGTCATTGAAATTCACGCAGAATTCTCTGGACCTGGCGATTACCGGTGAGGGCTTTTTTGTTACGTCTGAAAATAAAGATGGGCTGACTCACCAGTTTACCCGGGCCGGGGCGTTTAAGTTGAATAGCAATAATTATATTGTGACGGCTGATGGTAATTATCTGCAGGGATATAATGTCAATTCAGATGGTACGCCTTCTGCTGTTAGTATGGCATCGACAACGCCAATTCAGCTTAATAGTGAAGTAGGTTCTCCGACGATGACCGGCAATGTCGATATGTCATTTAACTTACCGAATACGGCTGCCGGTAAAGATCCGACATTATTTAATCCAGATGACTCTTCGACTTATACATCTTCGACCTCTGCGACAATTTATGACTCGTTAGGTGGGTCGCATGTTGCTCAATCCTATTTCTTAAAAGTACAGGGTCAGCCAAATACCTGGCAACAGCGTATTTATGTGGATGGAAAAGCATTAGGTCAGCCTCAGACGTTGAAATTTGATAATACCGGTTCTCTGGTATCTCCATCTCCGGCAACATTTACAACTCCGGCATTAAGTACACTTGGTGGCATATGGGATTCGTCGACAGGATCTGTTGATCCGACTCAAACATTAACCTTCAAAATTGATGGTTCGACCCAGTTCTCGTCAGCATTTGAAGTGAACAAACTCAAACAGGATGGTTCGACTGTCGGTAAATTGACAGGGATCGATATTGCTGCAAATGGGTTAGTGAAGGCTTCGTATAGTAATGGTGTGACTCGATTCGTATCCAAAGTGGCACTTGCTAAATTTAATAACCCGCAAGGTCTTAGTCAGATTGGCGATACGTCATGGCAGCAAACTCAAGATTCAGGTGAAGCGATAGCGGGTGAACCTAATAAAGGTACATTTGGTAAGGTTAATTCATCAGCATTGGAACAATCTAATGTGAATTTGACTAATCAGTTGGTTGATCTTATCTCTGCGCAACGTAATTTCCAGGCTAACTCCCGTGCATTAGAGGTTGGTAGTACCTTGCAGCAGACCATTATTCAGATTCGTTAATCAGCAATAATTTTATGATTTATAGCCCGCATTGCGGGCTTTTTCTTTTTTTATTCCCATCTGAAAAATTCTTGATTAAAGCTGTCATCGTTGAAGTGAAGCAATTTGCCACTGAGTCGACGTTACAGATGGATCCTGGTCATGGCATCACTTTTGCATTATTTGTACTCAGTCAGCAATTTGGCGTAGGAATGTCAAATGGATAAATTTCTTTATATCTCGATGACCGGCGCGGCACAAGGACTGAATGCCTTAGCTGTTCACGGGAATAACCTGGCCAATGCAAATACGACCGGCTTTAAAAGTGATTTTGAGCAGGCTCGGGCGATGCAGGCGTATGGTGAAGGGTTACCGACCCGTGTGTTTGCGATGCGAGAAAATCCTGGACAGAATTTCGCGCCAGGAGCACTGAAAACAACGGGCCGTGATTTGGATATTGCCGTGGCTAATCAGGGCTGGATTACCATTCAGGATAAAAATGGTAAACAGGCTTTGACTCGTGACGGTAACCTGACGATTTCTTCAACCGGTGTATTGCAAACGATGACAGGACATCCGGTTATAGGGAATAACAATCAGCCTATTGTGGTGCCGGTCCCTGTTGAAAAAATCAATATTAATCGTGACGGTACAATTGAAGTTCGCCCACAAGGTGCACCGCCTGACGGTCTTGAGGAAGTGAACCGAATTAAGCTTGCGAACCCTGATTTAAAACAGCTTCGTAAAGGAACGGACGGGTTATTTCGTTTAGCGGATAATGCGCCTATTGTTGCCGATGCCAATGTTAGAGTCATTAAAGGTGCGCTAGAGGCAAGTAACGTTAACCCTATTGCAGAGATGACGCAATTGATTAATTTACAGCGCAATTTTGATATGCAAGTCAAAATGATGAGAACGGCCGAAGATGATGATCGTTCAATCACAAGGCTGCTCAACTTACGTGGTTAAGACTGGAGGTTACCATGAACCCAGCATTATGGATTAGTAAAACCGGGCTTGATGCTCAGCAAACCAATGTTTCAGTGATCTCCAATAACCTGGCGAACGCAAGTACCGTTGGGTACAAAAAAGGACGGGGTGTTTTTGAAGATCTTTTATACCAGACAGTGAATCAGCCCGGAGGGCGATCTTCTCAGAATACTCTGACTCCGACAGGTTTAATGCTGGGGGCTGGGGCTAAGGTGGTTGCAACACAAAAAGATTTCTCACAGGGGAATGTTAAAACGACCAATAATTCCTTCGATATGATGATTAATGGGAAAGGTTTTTTTGAAGTTCAGATGCCAGATGGAACGATGGCCTATACGCGTAATGGCCAGTTCGCATTGAACGAGAATGGTGTATTGGTGACACCGGGGGCTGGGTATCCTATTCAGCCTCAAATCCAGATCCCACAAAATGCCCAAAGTATGACGGTTTCTGAAGATGGTCAGGTAAGTGTTGTGTTACCAGGGCAACAACAACCGCAGGTAGTGGGTCAAATTGCACTTGCTGATTTTGTGAATCCTTCAGGGTTAGAGCCGAAAGGTCAGAACTTGTACGTTGCAACAGCGGCTAGCGGTGATGCACAGGAAGGGGTTGCAACTGAAGATGGCCTTGGATCGATTAAACAAGGTGCATTGGAAACTTCTAATGTGAATGTAACTGCAGAACTTGTTAATTTGATTGAAGCCCAGCGTGTTTATGAAATGAATTCCAAAGTTATTTCAAGTGTGGATCAAATGCTGAATTATGCAACACAACAGTTGTAATCGTGTCAGCCATGAAGAAAATGAGGTGGTGTTGTGATTACGAAGCAGCTTAAAGTATTTACGATTATCAGTGGTCTGTTATTTACGTTAAGTGCTCAGGCCTCCCGAATCAAAGATGTCGCAGATATTGCCGGAGTCCGGAATAACCAGTTGGTTGGCTATGGCCTTGTTGTCGGTTTACCAGGGACAGGCGAATCGGGGAACGCTTTTGCGGATCAATCGTTTGAAACAATGCTACGAAACTTTGGCATAAAAGTGCCAGCGAATACCAGCCTTAAAATTAAGAATACGGCAGCTGTAGCCGTCCAGGCTATTCTTCCCCCATTTGCAAAGCCCGGACAGACAATCGATGTGACTGTATCTGCCATTGGTCAGGCAAAGAGTTTACGGGGCGGGAGCCTGATACAAACTTTCCTTAAAGGGGCGAATGGCAAAGTATATGCGATTGCACAAGGGAGTTTAATCGTAGGCGGCTTTGGTGCCCAGGGAGCTGATGGGTCTAAAATTATTGCTAACACTCCGACCGTGGGAAGGATACCCAATGGAGCGATTGTCGAACAGTCTATTCGTTCTCCTTTTGACCAGGGTGACTTTATTACATTTAATTTGAAACAACCCGATTTTACATCGGCGAAACGTTTAGCTGATGCGATTAATCGTGTTGTCGGCCCCAATACAGCAGAGCCTGTTGATGCAACGTCCGTTAAGGTTTATGCGCCAAGGAACCCTGCTCAACGAGTTGATTATATTTCTACATTAGAGAACATTCAGTTCAAACCCGCTGATGAGTCGGCCAAAATTATTGTGAACTCACGTACCGGAACCATTGTTATCGGTAAAGATGTCAGATTATTACCTGCGGCGATCACCTCGGGTGGATTAACTGTCAAAATCACAGAAAATCCGAAAGTTTCTCAGCCGAACCCCCTGGCTCAGGGAAACACTGTGACGACCCAGAATTCGAAAATTGAAGTCGATAAAGGCAGTGGCCGGATGTTTAAATTCCAGTCAGGAGCTTCTCTTGATGATTTAGTGCAGGCGGTGAATAGGGTTGGTGTTGCACCAGGTGATTTGGTGTCGATACTGGAAGCATTAAAGCAGGCGGGAGCCATTCAGGGCGACTTAATCGTTATTTAAGGATATGAAGATGATGGATCTGAATACACAATTAATAGGTTCGACTTCGGTTCCTGAAAATTACAATGATTTGTCGCAGTTAAATGTTCTTCGTCAGGAAGCTGAAAAGCATCCGCATAAAGCGCTGAAAAAGGTTGCAAGACAATTTGAAGCGATCTTTATGCAAATGTTGTTGAAGGAAATGCGCAAAGCTAATAATGCGTTTGAGAGCCCTGATTCTCCAATGAATAATCGCTATGTGAAGAATTATCAGCAAATGTATGATAAACAGCTGGCGTTGGATCTTTCTAATAATGGCTCTTTAGGGTTATCCAAGTTGATTGTTCAGCAGTTTGCGCCGGATGTCGCGAATATCACGCCAGCAAGCCAGCTTCGTGCATATGGGCGGGCAAATCAGTTTCATCTTAAACCTTCACATAATATAAAAAAATCGCTTCAAGAGCTTCATCCTGAAAGTGTTGGCAAGAAAGTTGCTGATAAAAAGATGTTAACGATGGATGTTCGCAGGTTTTATGGCGATAACGTGCAAAAGGGCCCTGTAACAAGGGCTGCTCCGGCAACGAAACGGCAGCAGTTTGCCTCTGAACAAGCGTTTATCCAGAAAGTTTTGCCTCTGGCGAAAAAGATTGCAGCTCCGGCAGGGATCGCGCCGATAGCCGTTGTGGCTCAGGCCGCTTTGGAAACGGGGTGGGGTTCTCGGGTTATTGCTCATGGAAATGGTGCCAGCACTCATAATTTGTTTGGCATTAAAGCCGGGCAGCGCTGGCAGGGTGATAAGGCCCGGGTTAAGACGCTGGAATATGAGCAGGGAATTGCGCAGCCTAAGCATGAAAACTTTCGGTCCTATTCATCGTTTGACGATAGCGTCAAAGATTATGTGGCCTTGCTGCATCATCCACGTTATCAACAGGCCCTGGAAAATGGACATGACCCTGTGAAATTTGCACAGGCATTGCAAAAAGCCGGGTATGCAACAGACCCTCGTTATGCAGACAAGATTAAACAGATCTTAGATAGCGGGGTGCTAAATAAGTTTAGTGATTGACGTGTGGAGATAATTGATTATGCCAGATTTATTGAATATTGCTGGTTCAGGGGTACTTGCCCACCAGCGGTTATTGGTAACGACAGGTAACAATATCTCTAATGTCAATACCCCGGGATATTCTGTTCAGCGCACTGAGTATCAGCCTGAAGTTACAGGTGGGGTTGGGCGAGGCAAAACCTCCCGGGTTTTAAATCAATTCGCACAAGCGGCTGTGTGGCGCAATACGTCATTACATTCTGAAAAAAAATCTTATGTGGATGCAACCAGTGAAATTGATAAATTTTTAAGTCATGATTCACTTTCTTTGAACCCCAATTTAGATAAAACCTTCGATACCATTCATGAGATGAATGATAGCCCGCTATCTACATCAACACGTGCTTTGACGTTAGAGCGTTTTTCATCGTTAATTCGCCGGTTTCGGTTGTTATCAGGTCAATTTGATACACAACAAAAGAATTTAAATAGTCAGCTATCTGAGAAAATTACAACAGCGAATAAACTGTTAAGTGGTATTCAGGATATGAATAACCAGATTATGAGCTACAGTGATGCGCCTGATAAAGGTGGTCTGGATGTTCTCAAAGATAAGCGTGACAATGCAATTCATGATTTATCTAAAATTATTAAAATTCATACAATTAACCAGGCTAATGGGGCAAAACTGGTTTTTATGGGTAATGGTCATGCGTTGGTGACTGAAAAAGATCATGCGAAACTGGATATTCGTCAGGGAAACCCTGACCCAACACAGCAAGATATTTATCTGGACTGGAATACAACAAAAGCCCTGCTTGAGCCTGGAGAGTTAGGTGGATCCGTCGATGGATTATTGAAATATCGAGATAATGTGCTTAATCCAAGCCGTGATAAGTTAGGACAAATTGCGTTGACTATGGCCGATGCTTTCAACCAACAAAACCGTCTTGGTATGGATTTGGATGGAAAGTTAGGGGGGGATATTTTCTCTTTGCCAGATTTTAAAGCAAAAGCTTATTCCGAGAATACCGGAACAGGGTCTATTCAGGCGAAGATTATACCGGGTGAGTCTAAGAATTTAACATCTTATGATTATCTTATTAAATTTCAAAGTGGTAGCGGTTTTACTATTCAACGAATGAATGGTGAAAAGCCAGTGGGAGATGCGATTAGCGGCTCAACTTCGAACGATTATAAGATTGATGGGATGAGTCTTGATTTTTCATCAGGTGGCTTTTCAAGTGGCGATCGTTTTTTACTCAGGCCGACCATTGAAGGGGCTAATAAAGTTAAGTTAGCCATGACTCAACCAGAAAAGCTGGCATTGGCTTCTCCGGTTCGTGTTGATGCAGATATTCACAATATCAGTAATGCTAAAATTGTTCTATCAAGTGTTACCGATACAGATCCAGCTACCTCTGGTTTTGAGAAAACAGGACGTTTAAATATTCATGCTCCTCAGAAAATTGAAGTGACCGCTAATGGTGGATATGACATTTACGATGAAGACGGTCATAAGTTAGCATCGCTTCCTCCGTCAGATGACGGGCGGGATCTTTTGAGCCGGGCTAATCTGAAACCTGGTTATGATATTTCTATTAACGGCCAGGCAAAGCCGGGAGACGTGTTTACAATTCGTTACAACAAAGAAGGGTATGCTGATAATTTTAATGGGTTGAAGATGGCTGATCTGCAGCAGAAAGCTTTGGTACGTAAAAGTCTGAGTAATGCTGGTGACGACGATAGAATGACGTTCAACAATGCTTATACATCGTTGGTTAGCTTCGTTGGGGGAAATGCGGCAGAAGGTCGTTTGGACTTAAGTGCATCGAAATCTCTTTTGAATCAGAGCGAAAATTGGCAGAAATCAGTCTCAGGCGTCAATATGGATGAAGAAGCATCGAATATGATTCGTTTCCAGCAGGCCTATGCTGCATCGGCACAGGTGATTGGTGTCGCGCAGAAAACCTTTGAATCGTTACTTAATGCTGTGAGGTAGTGTCTATGCGCGTTGCAACGGTAAATTTATATAATACTTCACTAAATGGGATTTTGCAGGCTCAACAACATGTTGAAAAAGCAAACGAGCAATTGGTAACGAATAAGAGATTATTGCAGGCGGCCGACGGGCCTGCCGATATGTCTGAAAAAATGGCATTAGATACCGATATCAACCAGAATGCTCAGTACCGGAAAAATGGTGTTTATCTTGAGAATTCATTAAGTTTTCAAGAAAATATCATTAATAGTATGCATGATTCAGCCTTAAGGGCCCGGGTTTTGGGCGTACAATCGGGTGATGGTCTTAATGGCATGAACGAACGGCGCTCAATTGCTGAAGAATTGACGCAACTTCGTGGTCAGATGGCTGATTTGGTTAATACGCGTGATGCGAACGGTGATTATGTTTTTGCTGGATTTCAGTCTCAGATCCAACCTTATGTATTTGACGGAAAGTGGTACCATTATGTTGGTGATAATGGGAAAACCCGGTTAAAAGTCGGATCTTCTGTTTACATTCAAAGCAACACAACAGGAAAAGAGGCTTTTGAAGATGTTGCTCTGCGAAGAAGAGCTGCTGGAAATTCGAAAGGGATCTACGTTGCGGTGAATGAGCAGAAGACATTTGATACGTTTTATAAAAATAATTATCACGGTGTCAATCTTGCTGATAACACATTCACTGTATCAACGAGTGCGGGCAATCCTAACCAGTATACGATTACGAATAATCAGGGTGAAAAGCTTGCGGAAGGTGATTATACGCAGGGAAAACCCTTTTTATTTAAAGGATTAAAAATCAAGCTGGATTCAGATCCGGGAACGACTGAGACCTTTACGCTACAGCCTCCGGAAAAAGATAATATTCTGAACATCCTTGGTCGTTTTATCAAAGTTTTAAAAGATCCCAATATCATTGGTAAAGATTATGATAAAGCCCAGGAAGATTTTTTGGTCGGAATCGATCATTCTACTGAAAAGATGAATTTAACGATGGGATCGATTGGTGCTCGAGAAAATGGTTTAAATTCGTTGATGAATGCATCATCTAGTATTGATGTAATTAATAAAAAATCCAGGGCTTCTATCGGTGAGGTTGATTTTGCCAAAGCGGTGACTGACTTATCTAAGGCTGAACTGGCATTGAATACGTCGTATTCTGCATATAGTAAAATCAGTAAGATGACGTTGTTTAATTATATTTAATTTGATGTTTATGTATTGTTGAATTTATATATTCAACATGATTTGTGTAAATATATTTTGCCATTCTAACTTATAAGTTTATTTTCTATTGAAAATAGGCGTGTTCATCGATAATTATTAATCTATTTGTGTTAATAAATTAAGTCACTAAAAGATGATTTTTCAGGCGTATTATGTCTAAAATTGTGTGAGTCAATATTAAGACTTATGCTATATGATATTTTTGAATTAGATTTTAAAGAATATTTTTTAATAAAAACAATGGGTTGTGTTTTATTTTTTGATGTTCTTGTTTTGTTATTCCATTCTTTTCTTAAAAAATAATTAAGATTTCTCCTTTTGTGTCGATATATAAAGTATCTCATTGAGATGCTTTTTTATTTTACTGTTCGGCTCCTCGAGATGCGAAAAAAATCCTAAAGGAATCGACACCATGGCCGCTAAATAAGGTAAGTCAGCAATAAATAAGCTGTCCAATAAAAACCGATAAAGCGGATCAGATTGTAGATAGGAGATATTAATTATGGCACTTTATGTCAATACGAATATATCGTCATTAAATGCCCAGCGTCAGTTGAGCAAGTCCAGCAATGCGTTAAATACGTCATTTCAACGATTGTCTTCTGGCTTTAGGATTAATTCGGCAAAAGACGATGCAGCAGGCTTACAGATTTCAAACCGAATGACCTCTCAGATTCAAGGGCTTAACCGAGCTACCATGAATGCTCAGGATGGGATATCTATTTCTCAGACTGCAGAAGGGGCAATGGATGAAATCACTACTTCATTACAACGTATCCGGACATTGGCAATTCAGTCACAAGATGGTGTCAATAATACTGATGACCGAAATGCATTGCAGTCTGAAGTGTCTCAATTAAAAACTGAGATGAGCCGTATTGCCCAAACCACCCAGTTTGGTGGAGTCAATATATTAAATGGTAAATTCTCTGCTAAGTTTTTGGTTGGCGCTAACGCTGGAGAACAGCAAAATATTAGCGTTAATATTCAAAAATCCGGAGGATGGGGAACAAGTGGTTTAGGCTTGGGAGATCTGAGTGTAAATACTGTTTCACAGGCTTCAGCCGCATTAGGTCGGGTGGATGATGCAATTAAAACGGTCGATTCTCAACGCGCAAAATTAGGTGCGGTTCAGAACAGGTTCCAGTCAACTATTCGAAACTTATCAAATATTTCATCGAATGTCACAGAAGCTCGTTCACGTATTCGGGATACAGATTATGCGAAAGAAACTGCGAATCTGACTAAAAACCGGATTATTCAGAAGACAGCGACTACAATTTTGGCTCAGGCCAATCAGCGACCACAAGCAGCATTATCGTTGTTGGGGTAATAAAAAAGGACGGTGGGGTTCAATCCACCGTCCGTAGGAGGTTTTCGCGCAGTTAGACTCTTAGGAGGCTCAATTCCTAAAATAAAACATAAGCGCATATTGGTTTCGCTCTTAATCTCCTATCATATCGAGCGATTTGGCCAGGTGTCCCCTGGCCTTTTTTTGCAGCGGTTCAGACTGCTCGCATTTTATAAAGCAGGTTCCGTGCCAATTTTTAGAAAATTTTTTGACGCTGGTAAGAACTCATTCCGGTCAAATATTGTTTCACCTCTATAATATAGACTGCTTTAAAAGGCGCATCGCAGATAATTTGTCGAGTTATTGGCTTAATGACTCTGGAAATATTTTTTCTATCTGTTATCGATGCGGCAAAAACTTTCCTCATTTATTAAAATAATCCTAAAGGTTGCCGCTTAGGTGCCGTTATAAGAGCTGAAGATTAAAAACTTCAACGATGGAACGATTGTCTTACGGATCGGTTCAATCCTTAAGGGTTCAACAATCATTCCAGATTTTAGGCTGTCTCGACCTGTTCAAGCGGGGCAGTTATATCTTAGGAGGCTCAAACTATGGGATTAGTAGTCAATACTAATGTTTCATCTCTGGATGCGCAGCGTTACCTGTCTCGTTCTAGTAACAGCTTGGATACTGCTTATCAACGATTAAGTTCGGGGTTACGGATTAATTCGGCAAAAGATGACGCGGCTGGTCTGCAGATTTCAAACCGAATGACATCTCAAATTCAGGGGTTGAACCGGGCTGTGAAAAACGGTCAGGACGGTATCTCTGTTTCGCAGACAGCTGAAGGTGCAATGGATGAATTAACCACCATGATGCAACGTATGCGAACTCTTGCCGTACAGTCACAAGATGGTGTCAATAACTCAGATGACCGTAACGCACTTCAAGCTGAAGTGTCATCACTGAAGTCAGAAATGAGTCGTGTAGCTCAAACCACTCAGTTTGGTGGCGTGAATCTGCTAGACGGTAAATTTTCTGCTAAATTCCTGGTCGGTGCCAATGCCGGTAAAAATCAGAATATCAGTGTCAACATCAGTCGTGCGAATGGTTGGGGTGCAAAAGGTCTGGGGTTAAGCAATCTGTCGGTTCAGTCCGTTGGACAGGCCAGTGCAGCGATTAATCTGCTGGATAACGGAATTAAAACTGTTGATAGTCAACGTGCAAAATTGGGGGCTATTCAAAACCGATTCGATTCAACAATTCGAAACTTAACCAATGTTTCTGAAAATGTTACGGGTGCCCGTTCTCGTATTCGGGATACTGATTTTGCAAAAGAAACCGCCCAGTTGACTAAGGCGAAAATTTTGCAGCAGACTAGTACCTCTATTCTGGCTCAGGCGAATCAGCGCCCTCAAGCTGCATTGGCTCTGATCTAGTGATGAAAGGTTCTCTGACAATGTTTTATAATTGTCAGAGGATGATTGGGAGGCTGGAATATGTCAAATGATATTGATTCAGTCATGACGAACAGTATGTCATCGATACCTCATCAACAGCCACGAGAGTCTGCTAATACCCCTGCGCAAGGTAAAATGGCGCAGGAAATGCATAGCTCTCGTGACGCGAGGCAGCAAATACCGTTGTCTGATAAAGATGTGAGTAACATTGTCAATGCTGCGAATCAAATTCTGGAGACACAGTCTACCGCAGTTCGGTTTAAAGTGGATAAAAAAGATGGTGAGATGGTAACGTCTATCTATAACACCAAAACGAATGAAGTGATTCGGGAAATACCATCTCAGGAACTTCGGGATATATCCGCTAGACTGAAAGAGTATCAGAATGCAACTGATCAGGCGGGACTGTTCGTTGATCAGTTAGTCTAGAGGTTTAGCTTAGGAGTAATTATGGCCGGAATGACTGCTGCAGGTATAGGTAGTGGGCTTGATCTTGAGTCGCTCATGAAGGCCTATGTGAGCGCCGAACGTAAACCTCAGGAAGATAGACTGATAAAGCGTAAGGAAACGTTAAATGTAACTTTGTCTGCGGTTGGTAGTGTGAAATCAGCTCTGAGTGGATTTCGCAATACTTTAGATAAGGCTCAGGATTCCCAGCGCTTTTTGCCCCGCATGGCCATGATTGATGGTCAGATCGTGGGGCAATCTTCTTCGTCGACTTCTACTGATTCGACTAAAAAGTCGGATTCCCAAGATAAATCATCGGCTAGTAAAGCGCCAGCTCCAAAAGATGAGCCATTTTCAGTTTCTTTATCTAAGCAGGCTGTTGATGGTGCGTATGATATAAAAGTATTACAACTTGCATCTGGTTCTCGTTTGACTTCTCGTGATGTCTATAAATCTGGTGCTACAGTTATTTCTAAACAGGCTGGAAAGTTAACGTTCCAGGCGGGGGAAGGAAGTAAGAAAAAATCATTTGCAGTTGATGTCACAGCAGGCATGACAGTTGAGCAACTGCGTCGAAAAATTAATGAGACTACCAATAATTTTGGTGTGACAGCGAATTTGATTAACTCGCAAAACGGAACACATTTGGTTTTAGATAGTTCAAAATCGGGTACAGATGATGATGGTGATTCCAGTAACGGAAATCCAAATGATTTGGTTGTGACAACGGAGAATTCTCAGCTCAAAGATTTCGTTTCTAATCTTGAAACAACGAAAACATCATCTGGGGCTGTGGCCATGGTGAATGGGCTAAAAGCAACTAGTGATACCAATCAGTTTAAGAATGTAATTTCCGGGATTAATCTGACGGTCAAAAAAGTCACAGATTCAACAAGTCATCTACAGGTCAAACCTGACGTTGATGCTGCGGTTAAAAATGTTCATCAGTTTGTTGATGCTTACAATAAAGTTATCACTCAAATTGATAAATACAGTAAGCCAGAAAAAGTAGAGAAAGGGGCGGATAATACCCATCATAAACCTTTAAGTGGCGATGCAATGTTGCGGACCATGCGGTTTGCATTAGGGCGTCTGGCTTCTGCTGGTTTTCGGGATCCGGAACAACCTGGTCGTGTTCAGACTTTATATGGCGTAGGTATCAAAATGGACAGACAGGGAAAGCTTTCTGTTGATGATGATAAGTTGCGTCAGAAATTAAGTAGTGATTTGAATGGAGTTGGCCAGTTTTTTGCATCTAAAAAAGGTGGAGTGGCTGACCGCTTTATGCGATTTGTGAAAGGTTATGAGCAAACCGGCGGAATTTTGGCTCATCGCGAAAATTCTGTACAGGGGCAACTTAAGCAAGTCGGTGAAGATCAGACAGCGCTAGATAATCGGATGGCCCAGTATAAAAAAACCCTCAGGGAAAAATATACGGCCTTTGATCAAACTATGGGCGGGCTGAAGGAACAGATGAGTTATGTTCAAAGCCATCTGGGTTAACATGAGTTGAGAGATGTAATTATGTATAAAAAAGCTATTCATCAGTATCGTCAGGTTGGTATCAAGGATCAGGTTGCAACTGCCGATCCCCATAAAATTACTCAGCTTTTAATGCAGTCGGCTCTGGAAAATCTGGCAATTGCTAAAGGGTGTATGGAACGTCATGATTTAGCGAATAAAGCGAAACCAATTGCTAAAGCAACGGCTATTATTACATCGCTTCGTAATACCTTGGATCATGAAGCCGGTGGTGAAATATCATCAACTTTGAATGACTTATATTCATTTATGTTGGATCAGCTTGCTGAAGCATCTGTGACGAATAATTCCCAGCAGATTGCAGATGTGATCGATGTGTTTTTACCTATTAAATCGGCTTGGGATCAAATCCCTGAGTCTGCAAAACAAGAAGCCTATCAGCAACGTAGTGTTGCTTCTTAATATATGAAGAATGTTGATCAGCTAATTACACGATCTGATCAACTGCTGCAGGAAATTCTTGAATTAATGGATTCCTCAGTTGATGTTGAAGCGTTTCATTCGTTGCTAACAGAACACCAGCAGATAATGCAGTTGTTGGTTGAGCAGGTTGGTGAGCAATCAATAGTATTGCAGGCACGTTATGATAAACTTCAGCAGGTTTATTTGACATTTTCTCAGGCTAAAGAGCAGATTGAACAGGAAATGGGTGTGATCAGTCAAACCCAAAGATTGGCTAAAACCTACAATCCGCAACGTTAAAGAACGTACATGCTTAATTCAATCGATTATCAATTATCTCATGATGAAGATCGCCAACAGGCGAATGAAGCTCAATTAGCTCCTTTTATGCTTAAACGTAATGATGAAAATTTCATTGCGTTAAGCCAATATGATGCAGCTTTAGCTAAGCGTCTACATCAGCATCATTCCGTTCATTTTTCTCCATTTGTTACGCGTCAAAAATACATCAATGTTATGCAGGTTGATTTAGGAAGGGCTCTGTATTCTGTTGCCCCTGCCGAACAAGTGGCCAGGCAGGTGACCGATTTTAAATCTCAGGCATTATGCATTGAGAAGGACCGGGAATATCCACTGATTCACCCGCAAAAAAAATCAGGGGCTTTACTAGAAGAAATTTTGCCCGGAATCGAGCAACGTTATCAGCCGCTTAAGGATTCGTTAGAAACAAGCTCTTTAGTTATTTTGGGCTGTAGCCTGGGGCATCATTTATTGCCGCTTGCGCAATGCGGACGCTGGCATTCGATTTTACTTGTTGAACCTCAACTTGATTTATTAAAAGTTTCTTTACTAACGGCTCAGTGGCAAGCCTTTATTTCGTATTGTCAGTCTTATGAAATTCAGTTTACTATTTTGTCCGATATTCAGGGTATTGATTACCTCCCGATGCTCCAGCGCTGGCTAGAAGAGCAAAGTAGTGCTCAATTTTATCTCTATCGACACTATCAGCATGCTATCTTCAATCGAATTGAAATGGGGCTGGCATTAGGGCGTGTGAGCTGGCAAAAATTAACGATGTTAGCTTCGTTGAATATTGACGAAGACAGAGCTTATGAATTTGCTTTCTCATTAGGGCATTATATTGGCGCTCAGGTGGATGGTGCTGATTTTTCATCTAAACTGGCTGACAATTTACAGGCTTTTCATCAATATCTGAACGATATTGCTGACTCTTTCACAGAATATGAGCCGGTTCGCTGGCTGTTGTTCCGAAGTGGGGCGGATGTTTTCAATTTACTGGATTTAGAACAGGGAGTTACACTGTTTCAGGATGATGGTCGGGCAGAGAGTTTGGAGTATTTCAATTATTATGGCTCGCATCCGAAGTTAGAAACGTTAGATGCCCGGGGAGGAGCTCGTAAGGCAAGCCCTTATTTACATTACCAATATTCAGATCAGCTTAAGGAATTAGTTCAAGATCTGCCTCAAGAGAGTTTCCATCAGTTACCTAAAAAGTTACCTTCTTTTTTAGTGTATGGTTGTGGTTTGGGGTATCCGTTAGAGTTATTGGCGAATGGTCATGACGTTGATAACCTGATTGTTTATGAACCTAATAATGATTACTTCTTTGCTTCGTTATTATTGATTGATTGGCGTGAGATCCTCTCAAAATTAGATCAACGTGGTGCTAATCTTTATCTGAACATCGGTGATAATGGCGAACATATGGTTGAGGATATTTTAAATCGCCTTAACTATAGTGGGATCCATATTCTATCGTATACGTTTTTCTACATTAGTTATTATCAACGTGCCTTTGATCAGCATATTCGTCATACCCGTGAACATTTTAAAATATTACTAAATATCAGTGAGTATTATGACCATGCGTTTTATAACCTGACTCATACGCGCGCATCATTTGCTGATCGTTGTCCTTATTTGTTGAAAGAACGTTCTTTTGAATTTAAACGGAAGATAGCAGATATTCCGGTTTTTTTAGTCGGAAATGGCCCATCGTTAGATGCTTCTGTTGATATGTTACGCGAGTATCAGGATCGTGCCATTATTATTTCTTGTGGAACCAGCTTAAAAGCATTGTACCAGTATGGGATTAAACCTGATTTTCATGCTGAAGTTGAGCAAACACGTTCGACCTTTCACTGGATATGTCAGGTTCCGGATCGAGACTGGCTTAAGCAGATTGATCTGCTAACTGTTAATGGTGTTCATCCTGATGTCTCAGACCTGTTCCGACAAACTCTTTTATGCTTTAAGCGGGGGGAAGCCGCGACACTGGCGCATTTGCTGGCAAACCCCAAAGCAGGTTTATATCAGGATATTTTGTATTCTTATCCGACCGTTTCAAATTGCGCGGTTTCTTATGCGCTTGCTTTAGGGTTTAAACAGATTTATCTGTTTGGTGTGGATTTAGGTTTTAAAGATCCCCGCTATCATCATAGTCAGCAGTCGGCTTATTTCAAGGAGAAAGATGGCGAGGAAATTTATGATTATTCTCGTCATGGCGTTGGTGTTCGGGTTCCTGGTAATTTTGATGATTATGTGTTTACCAAGTATGAATTTAAATTCTCAGCTGAGATCATTACGAAAACATTAGCTGAATATACGGATGCGGATTGCTATAACACCAGTGATGGGGCGTTTATTCAGGGAACTGCATCACTTAAATTAGAGCAGCTATTAATTCTTAATGATTTGCTGGATAAAAATGCGTTTCGTCAGTGGTTACTTGATGAAGTATACGATACAAATAGTGATGAAATCGCTAAATGTCTTGATGACTGGCTTGATGATTCACAGTTTTCACCTTATCTGGATAAGTTAGTGAAGTTGCTTGAGGCGCCTTGTGAAACCTGGCAGGCGGTCTTGGATCAACAGGCCCAGCAAATGGCTGTTTTAGGTCAGTCAGTACAGAATACCCACTCTCTATTTTTTGTGTTGATGCGCGGCTCGATGAATTATTGTCTGACGTATCTTACTCGACTGGCTTTTTCATGTGAAGATGAGCGTCTTTGTATGGAACGCTATGCTCAGGGCAAAGCAGTCTGGATAGATTATCTTAAAGCCATTGGTCACCATTACCTGGAACATAATGGTGAGTTTGACAAGACTCCCGGGTTGAATTTCTAACCCAGATAAATCATAGCGATATACTATTGGTGCTGTTGCTTGATCTTTTCGAAATAGTCGATCAATGTGTATTGCTCATCTTTATTCAGATAGTGGAAAATAATACTGGGAAACGCGTAACGGTAGGGATCACGAACAACGAATGTTTGTGGGGGTTCATCACCTTGTTGATCCTGATAAAACCAGTGTCCGCCAAAATGTTGAATAAAGAGCTCACCTAAATATGCGCCGAACATATAGGATAAAGTAAAAGTGTCTTTCTCACCTAATGATGTATCGCGCAGCTCATCTAATAATGTTTGAACACTGGCTATACTCTCTAAACTGAAATCGAGTGTTTGTTGCTGCCCTTGTGCAAAATGAACTGCATCCTGAGCTGTTTCAGCCATGAGTTCAGTAATATTGACAGATTCCATAAATCCCCCAGTTAATGCGCTGATGCATTATAAATTGATACTTGGCAATGCTCGTTTAGAACCGATAATATTTGCTGAATAATATATTGTTGTACATCGTCTGCCAAGGTAGGGTAGATGGGTAATGATAGTGCACGTTGATAATAATATTCAGCTCCGGGATAAAACCGGGCGATGTCTCCGACTAAATCTTTGTAATAAGGGTGTCGATAGATAGGAATATAATGAAACTGGCAAAAGATATGTTGTTTGGCCAGTGTTTGGTAGATTTTCAGCCTTTGCTCTGCGTCTTGACAGATGATAATAGCAAGATGATAGGCACTGGAAACCTGTTCTGGTATCGACTGCATGCTCAGACATTCGGCAAATGCCTGTCGATAGTTTTCAGCAATATGACGCCGCTGAGTTAAAAACTGATCCAATTTTTTTAACTGAGAACACCCTAAGCCCGCCTGAATATCCGATAGCCTGTAATTGTATCCTAATTGCTGCTGTTCATAATGCCATGGTTCCAGACTGGGGGTAAGCCAGTCATTTTTATTTTTTGTGATCCCATGGCTGGCTAAACAACGTATGCGTTCTGCGATTTTGGGATCCCGGGTTACAACCATTCCGCCTTCGGCGGTTGTAATCGATTTTACCGGATGAAAGCTAAATACACAGCATTGACTATATTGGCTGTGTCCTACCGGAAGGTTTTGATACGTTCCTCCAAGGGCATGGCAGGCGTCTTCAATGATGGCAATATTGAATGGTTGACACAGTTCAAACAGTGTTTGCATATCACAGCTTGAGCCACCTAAATGAACAACAATAATTGCTTTGGGGAGTGAATTTTTCTTTTTAGCCTGGAGTAACATCAGTTCTAAATGATTCAGGTTGATATTACAGGTTAAAGGATCAATATCGACAAATCGGACTGTTGCACCACAAAATCGGGCACAATTTGCACTGGCAACAAAACTAACTGCAGAAACCCATACTTCATCACCGTCGCTGATATCAACGCCTAAACAAGCTAAATGAAGTGCTGCTGTGCCATTCGCACAGGCAATTGCGTGGGGGACAGATACTAAATCAGCAATATTTTTTTCAAATTTTTGGGTAACAGGTCCTTGTGTAAGGAAGTCTGATTGTAAAACCCCGACGACAGCATCAATGTCCGTCTGTGTAATGGTTTGTTTCCCGTAAAACACCGGATCATGCATGATTAGTAATCTCGAATTTGTTCTGGTGTAAGAACGTGTGGGTTGTCGAGAGAATTATATGAAAATCCAATGTCGACCTGTTTCCCCTGTTCATTTAATGCATTGATATGGAAATCGTTCTGGCGACTATTAAAAGAGATGCTAGGTGCAATAACAAAGTGGTCATCAAATTCATATGTATGATACGAGTCATCTGCCGGGACCATAACTTCGTGTAATTTTTCACCTGGCCGAATTCCAATAATGTGCGTTTTTAGATTTGGGGCCAGTGCGTTCGCAAGATCAAGAATTCGTACAGAAGGAATTTTAGGAACAAATATTTCCCCTCCATGCATTCTTGAAAAGTTATCGATAACAAACTGAACGCCTTGTTCGAGTGTGATCCAAAAACGAGTCATGTCTTCGTGAGTAATCGGTAGCGATGTTTTCCCTTGCTCAATCAGTTTTTTGAAGAAAGGGACAACAGAGCCACGCGATCCGACCACATTACCGTATCGAACGACACTAAAGCTGGTTTCAGTCGCGCCGAACATATTATTTGCGGCAACAAAGAGTTTGTCACTGGCGAGTTTTGTCGCTCCATACAGATTAATTGGATTAGCTGCTTTATCGGTTGATAAAGCGATAACTTTTTGGACGTTATTTGCAAAGGCTGCGTGAATGACATTTTCAGCACCATTGATATTGGTTTTGATGCATTCCATTGGATTGTATTCAGCAGCTGGAACCTGTTTTAATGCAGCCGCATGGACGACATAATCGATGCCCTGCATAGCCAGTGCAATTCGTTCCCGATCTCTGACATCACCGATAAAATAACGCATGCAGCTTTGACTAAAGACCTGTTGCATTTCATATTGCTTGAGTTCATCCCTTGAATAGATAACGACTCTTTTGGGTTGATAATCCTGCAGCAGTTTTTTTACGAATTTATAGCCAAAAGAACCGGTTCCCCCGGTAATAAGTATCTGCTTTCCATTAAACATATGATGGTCCTGATGATTGATGGCTTAATGCTGCGAAATAACCATATTAGCGCATTCTTGTCTGATTTGCCTGATCAGCCTTAGCCTTAAAATTAAAAGCTTGTCGTTGTATAAGCAGGTTTTGTGCCTGTTTTTATATTTTATGAAGATATGGATATAAGGGCAAAGCAAATGGGGAAAATGGTTAAAATCGGGCTTGAGCATTTGTTACTGGGGGCTTATTCCGTGTTAATTTAGTACATGAAGAAATGAGCGGAATCAATCACCAGTTTTGTTTTAATTGATGGTTTGGTTGTTCCTTAAAAGAGCCGTGAAGAGTGAAACCTTGCGTCATTTTTTTGTCGCAATTAGTGGCCTTTACTTGCTAAATTTTGACGCATGGCTAAAATCTCATTAATAGTGAAGGAATTAACAATAAATAATTACGTCTAATTAGAGGACTGGAATGGATCGTAGTAGCACTATCCTTGTTTGTGATGATAATAAACAACGTGCAGAATCGTTAATGACTGTGCTTAATTTTATTGGTGAGTCAAATGTATATTGCGATTCAGGCGAGTTAGATACCCAGCTCCAGCATATGGAAGATCTCATTCTTATGGTGAGTATTGATAAACTCGATTTAGATGGATTATCAAACCGTTATCCCGGTTTACCTTTTATATTGATTGGTTGCGGCGATCTTGATTCGACTGAACAATCAAACAATGTGCTAGGGCTGCTTAATGAACCTTTTGGATATGATGAACTGACTCGTCTGTTATATCGCGCTCAAACATTTTTGTCACAACTTCCTCATCAGGAACCTCAAAATCAGAAACCTCAAAAACCAAGTGGTCTGGTTCAGGATTTGGTTGGTAAAGATAGTGCTATTCAAGAAATTCGTCATTTGATCGATCAGGTGGCTCAGACCAAAGCAAATGTATTGATTTTGGGTGAATCCGGAACGGGGAAAGAAGTCGTCGCCCGGGCGGTGCATGAGCAATCTGATCGTTGTGACGGTCCATTTGTTCCGATTAATTGCGGTGCAATTCCTGCTGAGCTTTTGGAAAGTGAATTATTCGGCCATGAAAAAGGCGCATTTACAGGTGCATTTTCATCCCGAAAAGGACGCTTTGAGTTAGCCTGTGGTGGTACCTTATTTCTGGATGAAGTCGGTGATATGCCGATGCCGATGCAGGTTAAATTACTGAGGGTTTTGCAAGAGCGGGTATTTGAACGGGTTGGGGGGAGTAAGCTTTTAGAGGCTGATGTTCGGATCATCGCAGCTACACACCGAAACTTATTCTCACTAATCGTTGACTCTAAGTTTCGAGAGGATCTTTTTTATCGTTTAAATGTTTTTCCGATTGAAGTTCCGGCTCTTCGGGAGCGGAGTGATGATATTCCGTTGTTGTTGCAGGAATTGGTGTTAAGGCATGAACAGCAACATGGTGCTGTGGTTCGTTTTACTCATCGTAGTGTCGAATCATTGATGCTGCATAGCTGGCCCGGCAATATTCGTGAACTCTCTAACTTAGTTGAAAGACTGATTATTTTGCATCCGAATAAAATTGTTGATGTTCGGGATCTCCCTCCGATGTATCGCCATATTGACGGAGACGATTTTGAGCCGAATTATCAGGATGTCTTATCAGAGCGGGATGCCTTAATGGCCATATTCGCTGATGAGCCTGAGGAAGCTCAGTCTCCTGTGAATGAACCTCAATCAATTGATGCAACATTGCTGGCATCAAAATTGCCTGATGAAGGACTTAATTTAAAAGAGCTTCTTGGCGAAATTGAAGTTGATCTTATTCGTCAGGCTTTGGAGCAACAAGACGGGGTTGTAGCAAGAGCCGCAGAACAGCTTCAGATGCGTCGTACGACACTAGTTGAGAAGATGAAAAAATATCAGCTCGCGAAGGATTAATTCGTGTTTTGACGCTAATAGAACAATATTATCGATGATGATTTTATATACATGTTAATCATTAATATACTGAAATAAAAAGAAAAATAAACAGTCAAAAATATATCTTTAAAATTTGGCACAGAAATTGACTATTCAGATGTTAAGAACAGTTTTTTGACACAGGACAGTCATGGTGCCTATTCCACAATTAAGTCAGTCATTTTCAGAGCATCAGCTCGCACAGGTTTTTGATGTGTTGCCTTCCGGCTTGATTTTGCTGGATCAGTGGGGCTACATTGCCAAGGCAAACGCTGCCGCATGTGTATTACTCGACCATTCATTAGAAGGGCATCGCTGGGCTAATATTGCATTGCAATTATTTGTTCCTCAGGCTGATGACGGGCATGAACTTTCACTGCCGGATGGTCGGCGTGTTCAGCTGACGTTAGCAACATTGATTGATTCAGAAAGTCAGCTGATTATGTTGACTGACGTGACAGCTACCCGACAATTACAGGCAAATTTGGCCAGGCTTGAGAAACTTTCGGCGCTTGGGCGGATGGTTGCGTCACTTGCCCATCAGATCCGTACGCCTCTATCTGCTGCTATGCTCTATGGTTCTAATTTAGCAAATCAAAATTTGCCTCCTCAGTCGCGCCATAGTTTCCAGATAAAAATGATGGCCCGGTTGGCTGATTTGGAAAATCAGGTTAATGATATGTTGTTGTTTGCCCGAAGTGGTGAACAACCAATTGCTGAGCAGGTTTCAGTCGTTTCTTTATTAAACAGAATGAAAAGTGCGATGGAGGCGAAGTTACAGCATCACCAGTTGAAGCTCGATGTCGGTTATTGTGAACCGGATGTCGTGATTATGGCAAATACCAGTGCGTTGGTTTCTGCTCTGTCGAACCTTATCGATAATGCGGCTCAGGTGAGTCAAAGTGGCGGTTCTATCGGTTTATATGCCAGAACAGATGGGCAGTGTGTACAAATTTCTGTTGTCGATAACGGACCTGGATTAGATGAACAGGTAGAAGCGCATTTATTTGAACCCTTTGTGACCACTAAACAAAACGGGACGGGATTGGGGTTATCGGTTGTAAAATCTGTGGTGAGAGCACATAACGGTCAGATTGCTGTTGATTCTCGTCCTGGCGAAGGGTGCTGCTTTACAGCCAGTTTTCCGGTCTACCAAGTATGTGTCCAATCTCAAGCGGTAGGAGGCTAACCTTATGAGTCAATCACAAATTTTAGTTGTTGAAGACGATTCTGGTCTTCGCGAAGCGTTAATCGATACATTAATGATTGCAGGTTACCACTGTGAAGAAGCTGAAAGTGGTGAACAGGCTTTATTGATGTTGGCTGAGCAGGATATGGATTTGGTGATTAGTGATGTCCAAATGGGGGGGATCAGTGGTTTAGATCTTCTGCAAAGCATTAAAGTGAAATATCCGAAGCTCCCCGTATTATTAATGACGGCTTATGCCCGGATTGATGCAGCTGTTGAAGCAATGCGTCAGGGCGCTATCGATTACATAGCAAAACCTTTTTCTCCAGAAGTGTTGCTTAATCAGGTTGGTCGTTATGCTCCTGCTCAGAAGGTAGAAACCTGCCAGCCAGTGTTTGGTGATCCATCGACTAAAGAGTTATTAACCCTGGCGGATAAGGTCGCAGGTACAGATGCATCTGTGATGATTTGTGGTCCAAGTGGTGCGGGTAAAGAAGTCTTAGCGCGTTATATTCATGATAATTCAGATCGCAGTGATGGGCCATTTATAGCGATTAACTGTGCTGCAATTCCTGAGAATATGCTTGAAGCGACATTATTTGGTTACGAAAAAGGAGCTTTTACTGGGGCCGTTCAGGGATGTCCGGGTAAATTTGAGCAGGCTCAGAATGGAACAATTCTGCTTGATGAAATTAGTGAGATGGATTTAGCGCTACAGGCGAAATTATTACGAGTGCTTCAGGAACGTGAAGTTGAACGTCTGGGCAGCCGGAAAATGATTAAACTTGATGTTCGGGTTTTGGCAACGAGTAACCGAAATTTACGCGATTATGTGGCCAAAGGTGAATTTCGTGAAGATTTATATTACAGGCTCAATGTTTTTCCTCTGACCTGGAAACCATTATCAGAGCGTCCCGGTGATATTTTACCTCTGGCGCATCATTTGCTTCAGAAACATGGCGTTATGGCTGGTAAGGCTGATTTGCAGTTTTCTCTGGCTGCGCAGCAAAAATTACTGGGTTATCGATGGCCGGGCAATGTCCGTGAACTCGATAATGTGATTCAGCGTGCGATTATATTGGCATCTGAGCAACAAGTAGATGCTGAGCACTTGTTAATTGAAGATGAGTTGTCTGTTGGTTCATCATCTGAATTGGTTGTTGAGTCTTTCGAATCAGCTTCTGCTCCGGTGCTGGGTAGTGAACTAAAACAGCAGGAACATCAGATTATTTTGGAAATGCTTAAAAATTGCCGAGGTAAACGCAAAGAGGTTGCTGAGCGGTTAGGGATTAGTCCCCGGACATTGCGTTATAAACTGGCTCGCATGCGGGAAGAAGGGATTGAATTGCCAGCTTAGGCGACGTGTTGTTCATATATTTTTGTGGAATAGAAGATTAGTAGTGCCTTTCATTTTGAGTCGACCTTATTGTCGACTCTTTTTTTGCCTGTAATATGCTGATTTTATCTTTTAAATTGGCTAAATATGTCCGATTTTTTTTAATATTAAAACAATATTCCAATATAATTTTCCATGATGGAACTATGACTTAACCTTGTGATATAACGGAAGAAGCATCAGGTTCTTGATGTTTGTATGAGGATGAGTAAATCGTTATGGAAAACACACTGACCGGGCGAGTTGAATCGCCTATAACCCGTTTGTCTGCTTTACTTAAAGTGTTGGGACCTGGAATTTTAATGGCAACGGCTGCTATCGGTGGAAGTCATTTGGTTGCATCAACACAAGCTGGTGCTAAGTTTGGTTGGCAACTTGTCATTTTGATCCTGGCCGTTAATCTATTCAAATACCCATTTTTTCGATCTGGCATCACATATACTATGGCAACTGGAAATAGCCTGCTTCAAGGGTATTTTTCGATGGGTAAAGCCTATTTGATGACCAGTTTTGTTCTGAATATTTTTGCTGCTACAGTCAATACTGCGGCGTTAGTGATGTTCTCAGCAAGTTTATTAGGATATTTTTTACCACTGAAGCTATCGATTGCAAGCTTAAGCCTGATTGTCATCGCGATTTCATTATTAATTGTTTTGGCAGGACACTTTTCACTGCTTAATAAAGTATCAAAATTTATTATGGTTGTTCTGTCGGCAACGACTGTCACTGCGGCTGCCATAGCCTGGCATAATGGGGTTGTTGCTCCAGCTGGGTTTGTTTCTCCTTCTCCGTGGCATTTGGCCTCGATCGGGTTTTTGGTTGCAACGATGGGATGGATGCCAGCACCTATTGAAGTGTCTTGTTTAACATCCTTATGGCTGGTCAGGCAGCGTCAGGAGCAAAATCAGGTCACTATGAAAAGTGCGTTGTTTGATTTTAACTTAGGGTACCTGCTCACTGCGTTGCTGGCGTTGGTCTTTTTGTCGCTGGGTGCTTTGGTGTTACATGGAAGTTCGATGTCACTGGTAACCGGTGGTATCGGATTTACTCATCAATTGGTGAATATCTATGCGGTGACTATTGGTGAATGGTCTCGTTATCTGATCGCACTAATTGCTTTTTTCTGTATCTTTGGATCAACAATTACAGTACTTGATGGCTATTCCAGAGCTTTGAATGACTCAGCTCAATTGTTGTTTAGTGGGAAGACAGCAGATGGAAATCGTGGTGAAAAATTATTTGTTCGTTGGGTGCTGTTTGTTGCGATTGCCTGCTTTTGTATTTTACTTTTTTTCAAAACCGCATTACTAACCATGCTAGCGTTTGCAATGACGCTGGCTTTTATGTCAACACCTATGTTTGCCTGGTTGAATCATCGACTGATTCGGTGTGACAAAATGCCTGAACATTTTCGCCCCGGATGGTTCGGTAATTTATTAAGTTATGCCGGATTGGTGTATCTGTTTGGATTTCTGATTGTTTTCATTTGGTGGAAATGGTTTATGTAATTTAAGATCAGGTCGATATATCGGAGAAATATTTAATTTGGGTGATATGTTTGATGGGTGGATTTAATTCAGCATTTAAAATTGATGGGAGGCTCGTTGGTGAAGGGGCTCCTGTGTATATCGTTGCAGAAATGTCAACGAATCACGGTGGATCGTTGTCCCGGGCTAAAGAAATTATCCATGCCGCTTATGAAGCTGGCGCTGATGCAGTCAAACTGCAAACTTATACAGCTGATACATTGACCTTAAATTGCCCTGATGAACATTTTCGGATTCGTGGGGGGTTATGGGATGGTCAGTATCTTTATGATCTATACCAGAGTGTAGCCATGCCCTGGGAATGGCATATACCGCTGGCAGAAGAAGCGGCTAGGGTTGGAATTACTTTGTTTTCTTCACCATTTGATAGCGGTGCAGTCGATCTTCTGGAAGAGCTTAATTATCCAGCTTATAAAGTCGCATCCGCTGAGTTGATTGAACATGAGCTGATTCGATCCGTTGCTAAAACTCAAAAACCCGTGATTATTTCAACTGGTGGGGCTTCATTGCATGATATTCAGCAAGCGGTTGCAATTATGGCTGAATATGAAAACCCCAATCTCTGTTTACTTAAATGCACGAGTGCATATCCCGCGTCTTATGAAAGTATGAATTTACGGACCATTCCTCATCTTTACGAATTAACTCATGTTCCGGTCGGCCTTTCAGATCACAGTCTGGGGATTAGTGTTCCTGTTGCAGCAGTTGCTCTTGGAGCTACATTCATTGAAAAACATTTTATGCTGGATAAATCGCATCAGACTGCGGATCAGGCCTTCTCTTTAGACCCAAACGAATTTGCCCAGATGGTTCAGGCTATTCGACAGACTGAGTCAGCCTTGGGGCAGGTTGATTATCCGTTAACGACTCGTCAGCAGCGCGCGCTTTATGCCATAACTGATTTACAAAAAGGGGATGTGATTACAACCCATCAGGTGAAGAGTCTTCGTCCTGGCGGAGGTATTGCCCCCCGTCACCTTCAAGAGCTACTTGGTTTACGTGTCAATCGGGCGGTTAAATGGGGTGAACCTTTACAGTGGGATATGTTTTGTAGTTAACTTCAATTCGAGATAAGAAAGCCTTTCCGATAAGCTATTAAGGCCGACTTCGGTGTTAAATCAGCTTGTCATAGACTGGTTATGGCGGCTCATATTTGTCTTAAACTCGATCTGACGTGCTACATTAGAAAACAAGGCTGACATATCATGAATCAATCGCGATTCATTGTGACTTTTTATCCTAAGTTGGGGTTAGTTAAGCTTGTTTTTTCGAAGATTCATGAATATTACGGCTTTGGTTAGGCGTTAATTGAATTGGCTGAGTTCATCGAGTGACAGGCCCATACTACTGATAAATGTGTCCATCATATAATCAAGTGGTGGTCGGGAGCGTTCTTTTAATGTTTGTTCGAGTTTTCGTTTGGCGTTGATAAATTCCTGATTGCCGCTTTTTAATTCTTCAATACACTTGATGTAGGCTGAAAGTATATCAGCATCTTTAACAATTTGTTGCTGGTGGGCCAGATGATGATGACTGATCAACAAATCTGTAAAATCAGCCTGTAGTGGTTCGGGTAACAATGTCAGGAGCCGGTGTTCTGCTTCAACTTCTAGAGCCTTATATGCATCTCTAAGTTCTGTGTTGGCGTATTTGACCGGGTTTGGCAAATCTCCCGTAAATACTTCACTACTATCATGATATAGAGCCAGTAGGACGACGTGCCCGGTGTCAATATCGCCGTCAAATAACCTATTTTCGATCACTGCAAGCAGGTGGGCCATCATTGCGACCATTAAGCTGTGTTCTGCGATATTCTCCAGCTGCTGATTATGCATCAATGGCCAGCGATGGATTAGTTTCATTCGGGCCAGTTGAGCCAGAAAATGGCTATGTGACGACTGGTTAGACATATTTATACCTGCCTGTAATTAGCTAAGAACAGTTCTAGTCGATTCAATGCATCTTGTAAATCACTTTTCTGAGGTAAGAATACAACTCTAAAGTGATCGGGTTGTTGCCAGTTAAACCCTGTTCCCTGAACGATAAGGATTTTTTCTTTCATCAGTAAATCGAGTGCAAATTGCTGGTCGTCCTGGATATTGAATTTTTTGATATCTAACTTAGGAAATAAATACATGGCCCCCTTGGGTTTAACACAGCTAATGCCAGGAATATCGTTTAGCATCTTCCAGGCGATTTCTCGTTGCTCATAGAGACGACCTCCAGGAGTGACTAAGTCGTCGATACTTTGATAGCCGCCCAGTGCTGTTTGGATCGCATGTTGTATCGGAACATTGGCACACAGCCTCATGGAGGATAAAATATCTAAGCCAGCGATGTAATCTTTGGCCTGATGTTTTGAACCACTGACCATCAGCCAGCCAGAGCGGAAACCGCAGATACGATAGGCTTTTGACAGTCCGTTGAAGGTGATGGTTAATAAATCGTCAGTTAAGGTGGCCAGAGAAATATGTTGCGATTCATCATAGATGATTTTGGAGTAGATCTCATCGGCAAATATGACTAGATTATGTTCTCTGGCCAGCTCGACAATCTGCATGAGTAATTCGCGGGAATAAACTGCCCCGGTTGGGTTATTTGGATTAATAACTACAATACCTTTGGTTCGCAAGGTGATTTTAGATTTGATATCTTCAATATCAGGGAACCAGTCGGATTGCTCATCACAGATGTAGTGAACTGCTTTACCTCCCGAGAGAGTGACGGCTGCTGTCCATAAAGGATAATCTGGCGCAGGGACAAGCATTTCATCGCCATTGTTGAGTAATGCCTGAACGGACATCACGATAAGTTCGCTGACACCATTGCCTAAATAGATGTCTTCGACTCCGACACTGCGTAGCCCCATGGCCTGGTAGTGTTGCATGACGGCTTTTCGGGCAGAGTACAGGCCTTTTGAATCACAATATCCCTGAGCTGTGGGAAGGTTGCGGATAACGTCAACGAGGATTTCTTCTGGCGCTTCGAAGCCAAAAGGTGCTGGGTTGCCAATATTAAGCTTGAGGATCCGTTGACCTTCATCTTCCAGGCGTTTAGCTTGTTCTAAGACTGGACCTCGAATATCGTAGCAGACATAATCTAATTTATGGGATTTTTCTATTAACTGCATGATTGTATTAGAAAGTGATTATGAAAAAGAACCTTTATTAAGGCGCTAATTGATCCAGCTTTCAAGTATCCTTCTAATATTTGGTATGAAATGCTAATTTGACAGCATGTTTTAATTATTTTTATTAATTTACAGGATAAAATATTACGTCCTGTGAGGTTGCTATCAGAATGCTTGAACTGAAACATCTGAAAACATTGATTGCCTTGCGTGAATCAAAAACTCTGGTTGAGGCTGCAACTCGTTTGTGTCTGACACAATCAGCTCTTTCCCATCAATTGAAAGCTCTGGAATTGCGTATTGGTGCGCAATTATTTATCCGTAAAAGTAAACCGCTTCGCTTTACAATTGCCGGATTACGATTGCTGGAGCTGGCAGATCAAGTATTACCTAAATTTGTATTAGCTGAAAGAGAATTAGCACGGCTTGTTGAAGGGCAGTCAGGACGGTTACATCTGGCGATTGAATGCCATAGTTGTTTTAACTGGCTGATGCCTGCGATTGATATCTACCGGGGTTTATGGCCGGATGTTGATTTGGATTTTGCATCCGGATTTAGTTTTGAACCGCTACCTGAGCTTGCTGAGGGCGAGCAAGATATTGTCATTACTTCTGATCCTTTGCCTGTTGCCGGAATTTGTTATAAGGCGTTATTTGCGTATCAGCCGATGTTAGCTGTATCTCCTGGTCATCGATTAGCGACTAAAGAAGTGATAACTCCTGAGGATTTTAAAGAAGAAACACTGATTAGCTATCCGGTTGATCCTTCCCGGTTAGATCTATTTAATCTTTTTTTACAGCCAGCGGGAGTGAAACCTAAGGCAATTCGCCAGGTGGATATGACGATGATGATGATTCAGCTTGTTGCGAGTGATTTAGGTGTCGCAGTTCTTCCTAACTGGGCTTTGAATGAATATGTTAAGAAAGGCTATGTGGTTGGGCGTCATCTGGGAGATGGTCATTTATGGCAAAACCTTTATTTAGCCACTCGAGAAGAAGAGCAAACGCATAGTCATTTACGAGCGTTCATTCAAATCGCTCAGAAAAGTTGTTTCGAACATCTGTGTGGTATTCGTACTGCCCAAAAACAGGATGATATTCCGGCAATGACAACTTAATTATTCGATAGGGTCGACATCATAAATCGCACTATCGAACAGATTCTTGATCAACCCAATAAACTCGTCTAAAAATTCACACTGTTCCTCAGTTGGCGGATTATTCCAGACACTGGATAAGACTTCCTGAAGATCATTAACAACAGAGTCAATTTCACGAATAACTGTGAAACGGGCTTCACTGCTCAAATGGGGGTGTTGTTGGCAGACTGCCATGACGCTTTGTGCGATTTTGTCAGTTGTGTATTCTGCAATAGTTACATGGCTCATTGTTTTTTCTGATTTTTCGAATACTGACAGATTCTCTGTGAGATGCAAAATGAGCTGATTATAACCTTCACCATTTGTAACCATTCAAAAATCCCCATTAATATACTGATGGTTAAGCAGCATAACGCCAATATATATGATACGACTTTTTGCTCTTAATGCTAGTTTAGACTATGCCCGATGACAATTTTCCGTTTGAACGGTAAAAAATTGTTCATTTATAGTATCGCAAGCTAAGCTTGGTTTAAGCCTTTTTTGATAATTCACCATAATAATTAGTTTTGTTGTTGGTTGTTTGTGTTTTTTGGAAAATTTTTAATAAATTATGGTTATCACTTTGATCCTGAACAGGATAATGGCCAGTTAAAGGCGGGGATTCATGGGACGAAGAAATCAGACAATTATTGATGAAGAAGTAACTTTTGGTGACAATGAAGAGCTTGTATCAACAACTGATTTGCGCGGTGTGATTACGTATGCAAATGATGCTTTTTGTTGTGTCGCTGGGTATAAATATGATGAACTGATTGGCAAAAATCATAATATTGTCCGGCACCCAGATATGCCAAAAGCTGCTTTTAAAGATATGTGGGAAAAAATAAAAACAGGCCGGCATTGGCGGGGAGCTGTTAAAAACCGTTGTAAAGATGGCCGTTATTATTGGGTTGATGCTTTTGTGACACCGATTTATGAAGAGCAACAACTCGTAGGTTATCAATCAGTTCGCACAAAACTCTCTCCTGAATATCGACAAAAGGCACAAGATCTGTACGTTAAATTAAATCAGAATAAGCGCGTAGAGTCTTGGTTCCATCATGTTACTTTCAGACATATTTTGTTCGTTTTAGTTGCGATTGGATTAATTGTTGGGGAGTCTTGGAACAAGATTTCCGCAGTGGGCTTAGTTCTACTTCCGTTTATCATTTACTACAATGAACTGTTTCAGATCCCTCGTTATTTTGGCCGGTTGCGACAACGGTTCGATAGCCCTTTGCGTTGGGTATACAGTGGCAAAAGTGATCAAAGTATTTGTGATTTTCATCTAAAAATCTATCAAGGTCGAATACGTACGATTATAGGCCGGGTTTTAGACAGTACCCGACCTTTGCATCAGGCGAGCTCTCAGTTAACTGATGTGGTTGGGAAAGTCAGGGAAAATGCAAAGCAACAAAATAGTGAACTGTTTCAGGTGTCTACAGCGATGGAAGAAATGGTTCAAACCATTGATCATATAGCTAAAAGTACTCAACATGCTTCGTCGAAAGTTGAAAGTGTGAAACAGCTTTGTAGTGATGCAGATAAACATATGAACCGGACGAGCGATCAGATTATCCAGCTGGCCAATGAAATATCTCAGTCTGCAGAGACGTCGTACGAATTAACTCAGGAAGCTGATAATATTGATTCAATTATGCAGGAAATTCAGGGGATTGCAGAGCAAACGAACCTTTTAGCATTAAATGCTGCGATCGAAGCCGCAAGGGCGGGTGAACAAGGTAGAGGATTTGCTGTCGTTGCTGATGAAGTCAGGGCTCTTTCTCAGAGAACGCACAAAGCAACAGAGCAGATCCAGTCGTCTATTGGAGAGATGCAGACAACTTTACGTTCATGGTCATCAGTGATGCAAAATAGCAAAACATCGGCTGATGAGTGTGTTGAAAAAACGCAGCAAACCCAAGAGTTAGTTGATCAAGTTGTTTCGGCTGTAACTGAAATTTCAAATTTAACTGTGCAGATATCAACGGGTGCAGAACAACAGCATGTTGTTTCAAAAGAAATTAATCATAATATTGTGAGTGTTGGGCAAGTATCAAATGCGAATTTAGAGCAGGTGGATAAAGTATTACAAGCCACGGACGATATTGAACAACGTATTGATAAACTCAAAGGACTGGCGATTACTTTCGGACAATAATCTCAAAATCCAGGGAGGATGTTTTTATTCAGTTGGATAGCGATTGTTGAACTGGTATATCGTCTGGCCGAAAGTAATCGCTGGCTTTTTTGAAGGCATCGGATTGCATGTTTTCTAAAAAGCTAAAACAGTTTCCTTCGGATTTATCTTAGACCTTCTAAAATCATTGAATAAAGAAGCGATTAAGAGGTTGCGGGATTGTTTACCTGAGTGAGTTCCAGTTCGATCACTTCATCAGGTTTGAGGCAAGCGCAGCACATTAAAACTTCGTCCTCATCGCAATAGGCTAAGGGCGGTATTATATAATGGGCTGTTCCTTTTTTGAGGCGAGCCTTGCATGCCCCACAAAAACCATTCCGGCATTGGAATTCTGGTTTGAATCCGGCCTGTTCAACCGCTTCCAGTAACGACTGGTGTGGCTGAACAGGGATGGTTTTATCTCTAATTTTGATGCAGGCCATTATAGCTCAAAATCGCCTAAATCATCACTATCTAGTGAAGCGTCTATTTGCCCGACTAGATAAGAGCTGATTTCTGCTTCTTGTGGTGCCACCTGAACATTATCAGAGACAAGCCAAGTGTTGATCCATGGAATCGGATTCGATTTTGTCTCAAACTCAGCTGGTAGACCAATGGCTTGCATTCGAATATTACTAATATATTCAATGTATTGGCAGAGAATATCCCGGTTCAGGCCAATCATGGAGCCCCCCTGAAACAGGTAATCAGCCCATGCTTTTTCTTGCTCTGCGGCTTTTTTGAAAAGTTGGTACGACGCTTCCTGACATTCTTTGGCTATTTGTGCCATTTCTGGATCATCTTTTCCTTCCCGCATCAGATTTAGCATGTGTTGCGTTCCGGTTAAGTGCAGCGCTTCGTCTCTGGCTATCAGACGGATGATTTTGGCGTTGCCTTCCATGAGTTCCCGTTCAGCAAAGGCAAAAGAACAGGCAAAACTAACATAAAAGCGGATCGCTTCCAGGGCATTAACAGCCATCAGGCACAGATAAAGTTTTTTCTTTAACTCGTGAAGCGTAACAGCAACTGTTTCACCGTTAATTTCGTGTGTCCCTTCGCCAAAAAGATTGTAACGCTGTGTACTCTCGATTAAATCATCGTAGTAGCAGGCAATGTCTTCGGCCCTTTTTAAGATCTCTTTATTGATCATGATGTCATCGAAGACCACTCCCGGATCACGTACAACATTCCGGATAATATGTGTATAGGAACGAGAGTGAATTGTTTCACTAAATGACCAGGTCTCAATCCAGGTTTCAAGTTCTGGTATAGACACTAACGGCAATAAAGCAACGTTGGGGGAGCGCCCCTGAATACTGTCTAATAATGTTTGATATTTCAGATTACTCAGAAAGATATGTTGCTCATGTTCCGGAAGATTCTGAAAGTCGATACGATCCCGTGATACATCGACCTCTTCAGGCCGCCAGAAGAAGCTTAACTGTTTTTCGATTAATCGTTCAAAGATTTCGTGCCGTTGTTGATCATAGCGAGCCACATTGACTGGCTCGCCGAAAAACATATTCTGCTTGGTTGCATCCAGCTGATGCTGTGGAAAAATTGAATAACTCATCTGCTCTATAATCCTTTAATTAGATCTTGCATGCTCCGCTGGCACAATCGTCATTTGACATATCTTGTTGTTCATCAGCTGCTCCATCCCGGGTATTGTGATAATAAAGTGTTTTGACACCATATTTATAGGCCGTGAGCAGATCTTTTAACAGTACTTTCATTGGGACCCGATTATCTTCAAACTGGGCAGGATCATAGTTAGTGTTGGCAGAAATCGACTGATCAATAAATTTTTGCATAATGCCAACTAACTGGAGATAACCATCATTTGAAGGCATATCCCACAAAAGCTCATATTGATCTTTGAGATGCTCCAAATCGGGTACAACTTGTTTTAGTATGCCATCTTTGCTGGCCTTGATGCTGACGTAACCACGGGGTGGCTCAATCCCATTGGTGGCATTAGATATTTGACTGGATGTTTCTGACGGCATCAATGCCGAGAGTGTTGAATTTCGCAGGCCATGTGTTTTGATTTCTTCTCTGAGTGATTCCCAGTCATAGTGAAGAGCTTCCTGGCAGATTTTATCCAGATCTTTTTTGTAGGTATCGATGGGGAGAATCCCTTTTGCGTAAGTGGTTTCATCGAATGCAGGGCAGGCGCCACGTTCTTTTGCCAGATTGACAGATGCTTTAAGTAGCCAGTATTGCATTGCTTCAAAAGTTCGATGAGTTAATGCATTGGCACTTCCATCAGAGTAACGGACACCATTTTTTGCTAAATAATATGCGTAGTTTATGACTCCAATTCCCAATGTTCGGCGGTTCATACTTCCTTTTTTAGCCGCTGGGAGTGGGTAATCCTGATAATCCAGAAGACAATCCAGTGCGCGGACTGCTAGGTCGGCTAATTCTTCAAATTCATCAACGTTTTTAATAGCACCTAAATTGAAGGCTGAGAGTGTGCATAGGGCAATTTCGCCTTCTTCATCATAAACGTGGCGCAATGGCTTGGTTGGCAATGCAATTTCTAAGCATAGATTTGACTGACGCACCGGGGCTTTAGTCGGATCAAATGGGCTATGGGTATTACAGTGATCTACATTCTGAATGTAAATTCGTCCGGTCGATGCCCGCTCTTGCATTAATAGAGAGAATAGCTCAGAGGCTTTGATGGACTTTTTGCGAACAGATGCATCTTGTTCATATTGCAGATATAAACGCTCAAATTCATTCTGATCGGCGAAGAAAGCTTCATATAGTCCTGGGACATCGCTTGGAGAAAATAGTGAAATATTTTCGTTTTTGATTAACCGTTGATACATCAATTTATTGATTTGTACCCCATAATCAATATGACGGACCCTGTTTTCTTCCACTCCTCGGTTGTTTTTCAGAACTAACAGCGATTCGACTTCCAAATGCCAGAATGGATAAAAGAGAGTTGCCGCACCACCGCGGACGCCACCCTGAGAGCAACATTTAACGGCAGTCTGGAAATATTTATAAAAAGGAATACATCCGGTATGGAATGCTTCCCCATTTCGTATGGAACTACCTAACGCACGTATCCGACCGGCATTGATACCGATTCCTGCCCGTTGGGAGACATAAGTGACAATGCTGGATGCTGTTGCGTTGATTGATTCAAGGCTGTCATCACATTCAATCAGAACACAAGAGCTGAATTGTCGTGTTGGCGTTCTGACCCCTGACATGATAGGGGTCGGGAGTGAAATTTTAAACGTTGAAATTGCATCATAAAAGCGTTTGATATAAGACAGCCTGACATTTTTATCATAGTGTGCAAACAAGCAGGCAGCGACCATAATGTAGAGAAACTGAGCACTTTCATAAATTTCACCTGTTACCCGGTTCTGAACCAGATATTTCCCTTCCAGTTGTTTAACTGCTGCATATGAAAAATTCATATCGCGCCAATGGTCGATGAACTCATCCATTTGGTTTAATTCATCTTTTGTATAGTCTTTTAGTATATGGGAGTCGTAATGGCCCAGTTCACATTGTTTAACAACGTGATCATAGAGTTTGGGAGGTTCAAATTGCCCATAAGCTTGTTTGCGTAAATGAAATATTGCCAATCGGGCTGCCAGATATTGATAGTCAGGATTCTCTGGGTTAATCAGATCGGCTGCAGCTTTGATGATTGTTTCGTGAATGTCATCGGTACGTATACCATCATAAAACTGGATATGGGAACGAAGTTCTACTTGAGAAACCGAAACATGTTCGAGTCCTTCTGCTGCCCAGGTTATCACGCGGTGGATTTTGTCTAAGTCGATGGGTTCTTTTTTACCGCTGCGTTTTGTCACCAGAAGATGGGTATTCATAACTTGTAACTCGCCTTTTTTAAAATGAAACAGATTGAATATCCGTATTCAATAAACACAACATATAGTGTCTGTAGATTTAATGAGTACAAGATAATGAGGTTTTTAGAAATATGCAAGGTATGTGTTAGGGGATAGACTGTGGATAAACAAAGTGTGTTAGTAGTTACTGACTTGTGTTGCCTTATGACTCTTTGAGCCATATTTTTGCAACCCTAAGAAGAAAAAATTCAACAAATGTTTTGGAATCTGTAAAAAAGTTAAAACCTTTAACTATGATATCTATCTTAATTAAGAGGTTGTAATGCATCTGTGATTTTTGCCAAAAACACAGATGTAGACATATTTACATTGGTGGGACTGAAAAAGCTGTTTCGTGTGGGTTGTTAATCTATGGGTTTGCGCAGGTGTACCATGTAGTTGACTGAGACGTCCGGGCTGATTTTATAGCTATCAATGAATGGTAGAACTTTGACACCGGCTAAATGGCATGTTTGAAGTTTTAATTCATCGCACCATCCTAACAGTTCAGAAGGTTTGATGAATTTGTTATATTGATGCGTGCCGTTAGGAATGAGTCGCAGTAACTTTTCTGCAGCAACGATGATCAGCGCATATGATTTTGGATTACGGTTGACTGTTGATAAGAAGAGGTTTCCACCTGGTTTTAGAAGATTGTTTAATGCATTTAGAACCGATGCTGGTTCTGGTACATGCTCGAGCATTTCCATACAGGTAATGACGTCATATTGCTCAGTTTGTTTTTGGGCTAATTGCTCGGCTGAACATGTTTGATAATCAATGGATAATTCTGTTTCAATGGCATGTAGCTTTGCCACTTCGATTTGGGCTTGTCCCATATCGAGTCCTGTAACATTGGCACCACGTTTTGCCATACTTTCTGATAAAATTCCTCCGCCACATCCAACATCTAAGATTCGTTTTTCAAACAATCCATCGCTATGTTGTTCTATAAAATCCAGTCGCAGTGGATTAATTTGATGAAGCGTTTTAAATTCACCTTCAGGATCCCACCATTGAGATGCTAATGAGGCAAATTTCTCGATTTCTGAATGATCTACGTTTTCATGAACCATAATATATCTGATGTGTTTTCCGTTTTTAGAAGGCTTTGACGCTTGATGGATTATTTTTGCTCAAATTAAGCAAGTTTTGTATGTGATGCAAGCATTGAAGCTTAGCATTCAATGTGAAAGACTCGCAACAAACTGTGGTGAGTCTTTTGGAGTATTCCATTGCTCCTAGCGTTCTATTATCTGTTACTGGTTGTAAAGAAATTTAAAGATTACAAATCTTCATTTAATTAGGTGATGTTGAGATTAACCATCTTATGTTGAGCTCTTTGATGAAGCTTTGAATATATGGAATGCATCATTTACAACGTTGTTGATGAGCTGACAATATGTTCTAAATAATGTACCAGGTTGTCATTCATTGTTTATTTATTCTGCATTCGATGTTGCCATTGGCAGGGAAACAATGCATCTTGCTTAAATAAACAGCAAGATGATTTAAAAAGCATCGCCAAACGTCAACATGCTTTGGGAATTTGTGGTAAAATCGCAGCTTCGCTGCAGTATTGCAGATAAGCGTTAAAAATTAGGGATTCTTTCTTCTATGAGCGATCTTGCCAAAGAAATTACGCCGGTAAATATTGAGGATGAATTAAAAAACTCATACCTTGATTATGCGATGAGCGTAATTGTCGGACGGGCATTACCAGATGTCCGTGACGGCTTGAAACCAGTACACCGGCGTGTGTTATTTGCTATGAATGTACTGGGGAACGACTGGAATAAACCATATAAAAAATCAGCCCGTGTCGTTGGTGATGTCATCGGTAAATACCATCCTCATGGGGATAGTGCAGTATATGACACTATTGTCCGAATGGCCCAACCGTTTTCGTTACGGTACACCTTGGTTGATGGTCAGGGGAACTTCGGATCGGTCGATGGTGATTCTGCAGCCGCAATGCGTTATACCGAAATCCGAATGGCGAAGATAGCCCATTCGCTGCTGGCTGATCTTGATAAAGAAACTGTTGATTTCGTTCCTAACTATGATGATACGGAACAAATTCCCGAAGTATTGCCGACCCGGATTCCAAACCTATTGGTCAATGGGTCTTCTGGTATTGCTGTGGGGATGGCGACCAATATTCCACCGCATAATCTGACTGAAGTCATTAATGGCTGCTTAGCCATGATTGAAAATCCAGATATCGATGTCGATGGGTTGATGGAATATATTCCAGGTCCTGATTTTCCAACCGCTGGGATCATTAACGGTCGGGCTGGAATTATTCAGGCGTATCGGACAGGGCGTGGGAAAGTTTCGATTCGTGCACGAGCTGAAATTGAATCAGATCAACATGATCGTGAAACAATTATTGTTCATGAAATACCTTATCAGGTGAATAAAGCCCGATTGATCGAAAAAATTGCTGAATTAGTTAAAGATAAGAAAATTGAAGGTATTTCAGCGCTTCGTGATGAGTCTGATAAAGAAGGCATGCGCATCGTTATTGAGCTTAAACGTGATGCAGTCGGTGAAGTAGTTCTGAATAACCTTTATGCCTTGACACAAATGCAGGTTTCTTTCGGGATGAATATGGTGGCTTTGGATCATGGCCAGCCCCGGATATTTAATCTGCGGGATATGATCCATTGCTTTATTCGGCATCGTCGTGAAGTTGTGACTCGTCGTACAGTGTTTGAATTGCGTAAAGCGCGGGACAGAGCACATGTATTAGAAGGCCTGGCGATTGCATTAGCAAATATTGACGAAGTGATTACTCTGATTCGTCAGTCACCAACTTCAGCAGAAGCTAAAGCTGCGTTAGTTTCCCGAGGGTGGGAGCTCGGTATCGTTTCGGCTATGTTGGAGCGTGCCGGAGATGATGGCGCTGCACGTCCAGAGTGGTTGGAAGAACAATTTGGTGTTCGGGACGGGCTTTATCATCTGACCGAAATTCAGGCTCAGGCTATTCTTGATCTGCGATTACATCGTCTGACCGGATTAGAACACGAAAAAATTCTTGAGGAATATAAAGAATTATTGGATCAAATTGCTGAACTGATTTTGATTTTAAGCAGTCCGACCCGTCTGATGGAAGTGATTCGCGATGAGTTTATTGAGGTTCGTGAACAGTTCGGTGATGAACGTCGCACTCAAATTAATGCAGCCAGTTCAGATCTGTGTATTGAAGACTTGATCACTCCTGAAGATGTTGTTGTCACTTTATCAAATAGTGGTTATGTGAAGTATCAACCATTAAGTGATTACGAAGCTCAGCGTCGCGGTGGGAAGGGTAAGGCCGCTACACGGATGAAAGATGAAGATTTTATCGATCAATTGTTGATTGCTAATACACACGATACGATCCTTTGCTTTTCAAGTATTGGTAAGGTGTACTGGCTTAAAGTGTATCAGCTGCCTCAGGCAAGTCGCCAGGCGCGTGGTAAACCCATCGTTAATTTGCTTCCTCTTTCTGAGAACGAACGGGTAAATGCTGTTCTGCCGGTGCGTGAATATAGTGAAGATCAGTATGTGTTCTTTGCAACAGCAGCCGGGACTGTGAAGAAAACTGCGCTATCGGCGTTTAGCCGTCCTTTGTCTAGTGGGATTAAGGCGATTAATCTGAATGAAGATGATTCGTTGATTGGTGTTGCTTTAACAGATGGCAGCAACGAGATTATGTTGTTTTCTGATGCAGGGAAAGTGGTTCGCTTTAGTGAAGATCATGTTCGCTCGATGGGACGTACTGCTGCTGGTGTTCGGGGGATTAATTTAGAGAATGGACAGAAAGTCGTTTCACTGATTATTCCTCAGGAAGATGTTGATATTCTGACTGCAACAGCGAATGGTTATGGAAAACGGACCTGTCAGGGTGAATATCCAACGAAAAGCCGGGCAACCAAAGGCGTTGTTTCTATTAAGGTTAATGAACGCAACGGTGCCGTTGTCGGTGCGGTTCAAGTGAAAGTAGAAGATGAACATGTTGATCTGGAAACAGGTGAACAAGTCCCTATAAAAGGTGATCAGGTGATGCTGATTACTAATGGTGGGACGTTGGTTAGGATTCGGGCTAGTGATGTTTCTCGGGTCGGTCGTAATACGCAAGGGGTGCGTTTGATTCGTACCACGAAAGATGAGCAGGTTGTTGCGCTTCAACGTATTGACGAAGACGACGAAGATGAGCAAGATAGTTTAGAAGATCCGACTCAAACTCTACCACCATCAGATGGGGTGCCCGAGCAGCCTGATGAAGATGATGAATAGTGGGTAAGTTAATCGAGCGGCAGATGCCGCTCGATTCGTTTTAAATATGCATATTTATAATAAGAAAAATAATTGCGTTTTTTAAGGAAAAACGAATGACACAGGTGTATAACTTTTGTTCAGGTCCAGCTATGTTACCAACTGAGGTAATGACGCAGGCTCAACAGGAATTTAATGATTGGCAGGGGATGGGGGTTTCGGTGATGGAAATTAGTCACCGTAGTCCTGAATATATCGCAATGGCGAAAGAAGCCGAACAGGATTTGCGTGATTTACTCTCTATTCCTGATAACTATCGCGTGTTGTTTTGTCATGGTGGTGGACGAGGTCAGTTTGCATCCATTCCGATGAATCTTCTGGGCGAGAAAAAATTGGCAAGCTATGTGACAACTGGTCATTGGTCTAAATGTGCTGTTGAAGAAGGTAAAAAATATGCCCCGGCGGATATTTTTGATGCACTTTTGCAAGAAGATGGTTTAACCACTTTGCGACCTGTGAGTAAGTGGCGCTACAGTAAAGATTCGGCTTATCTGCATTATTGTCCAAATGAAACGATTGAAGGTATTGCTGTTCATCAGATCCCGAATGCTGAGATTCCGGTTATTGGCGATTTTTCATCAACAATTCTGTCTGAACCTTTAGATGTAAGCCGTTTTGGTGCCATCTATGCTGGGGCTCAGAAAAATATTGGGCCATCAGGTCTTGATATCATGATTGTTCGTGATGATTTATTGGGTAAAGCGATGGCTCACACACCTAGTATTTTTGATTATAGTGTGCTCGCCAAGCATGATTCGATGTTTAATACACCACCAACATATGCATGGTATTTGTCTGGGCTGGTCTTTAAATGGGTGAAAGCGCAAGGTGGCCTGAACGCAATGGCTAAGCGTAATACTGAAAAAGCCTCGCTTTTATATGACTATATTGATAGCAGTGATTTCTATCGTAATAGTGTAGATAAAGCGTATCGTTCTAAAATGAATGTACCTTTTTTCTTAGCGAATGAAGAATTGAATCCAATCTTCTTAGCGGAAGCGGCCGAGCGAAAATTGCTGACACTAAAAGGCCATCGGGCTGTAGGCGGTATGCGGGCCAGTATTTACAATGCGATGCCACTGGAGGGTGTTCAAACTCTGGTTGATTTCATGCGTGATTTTGAAAAATCACATGGATAGTTTTTCAATCAATGCCAACCGAAATCGGTTGGCATTGATATCTTTAAGATGTAGAGGAATAAATGACAGAGCAATTGACACTGCAGCCGATTGACTCGGTATCCGGAACAATTCATTTACCGGGTTCTAAAAGTATTTCTAATCGTGCTTTATTATTAGCGGCGATGGCAAAAGGAACGACAACACTCACTAATTTACTAGATAGTGATGATATTCGACATATGTTGAATGCACTACGTCAGTTAGGTGTTAAATATCATTTAAGTGATGATAAAACCCATTGTGAAGTGGAAGGATTAGCGGGAGCTCTTCGGGGGAACGGTCATTATCATACTTTATTTCTGGGTAATGCAGGGACGGCTATGCGGCCACTCTGTGCAGCGTTGACGCTTTGCGATGGAGAATTCGAACTAACTGGCGAACCTCGTATGGAAGAACGACCGATCGGTGCTTTGGTTGATGCATTAAGGCAATCCGGAGCCACTGTCGATTATCTGAAAAATCCGGGATATCCGCCACTGAAGATAAGAGGAACGGGTCTTTGCGGAGGGCTTGTTTCAATTGATGGGTCTGTTTCCAGCCAGTTCTTAACGGCTTACTTAATGTCAGCACCATTGGCTCAGGCTCAAACAGTGATAGAGATTATTGGTGAACTGGTTTCTAAACCATATATCGATATCACCTTACAAATGATGGCGCGTTTTGGTGTTAAGGTTGAGAATCAGAATTATCAACGATTTATCATTGATGGACAGCAGGTGTATGAGAGTCCGGGTGATTTTTTGGTGGAAGGTGATGCTTCTTCGGCATCTTACTTTTTAGCCGCTGGGGCGATGGCCGGTGATGTGACGGTTGAAGGTGTAGGAAAACAGTCGATGCAGGGTGATATTGCTTTTGCCGATGTGTTATCGCAAATGGGAGCGAAGGTTGAGTGGGGTGATGATTATATCCGTGTTTCCCATCAAGCTCCGCTTAAAGCCGTTGATCTGGATTTGAATACGATTCCTGATGCTGCGATGACATTGGCTACAGCTGCTTTAGTGGCGAAAGGAACGACGACGATTCGTAATGTTTATAATTGGCGGGTTAAAGAGACTGATCGCCTTGCCGCGATGAGCTGTGAACTGGCCAAATTAGGAGCTGAAGTTGAAGAAGGTCCGGATTATTTAAAAATCACACCGGTGCAATCGCTTAAACATGCAAATATTGATACTTATAATGACCATAGGATGGCAATGTGTTTTTCTTTAGTTGCTTTGGCTGGAACTTCGGTAACTATCAGTGATCCTGGATGTACTTCTAAGACGTTTCCTGGATATTTTGAATCCTTTGCTCATTTATCAGGTGAGATTCAGGATAAACAGGTGTGACATCCTGTGTATTTTTAGGGCGTGTTGACGTTTGGTGATGGTTTTTACAGTAAACGCTACCTTTTGGGTTCATTGAAATGCGTATTGAACTTTGTTGCGGCCTGTTTTCTTAGGAAACTACGCATCACGGTCTGCGTCGTGCTCAAAACGCGTTTCATTCGAACAAAATTCAACCGCCAAACGTCAACACGCCCTGATGTATTGCATGCATTGATCTGAATGTAAAGGGCAGTAGTATTAGTCGTTTATTCATTCATTCAGTATTTGGTCCTGATTTACGTCGATTTCTTCATAATTCAGGGCCTATTGTGCTTAAATTAATAGCAATTTTTGGAAAAATACTCCAAAAATAGAAAATTTTTAAATCAGAAGTTAATTCATTGAATAGATGATTCAGTTTTAAAATAACCTGATTTAGATTAAAATGATTGAGTCGTTTTATTCCTGTTGCAGATTCTTTGAAAGTTATTTTTGTTATTGGTTGTTAAGGCCGATTGTGAGTCAGTGTTCAGGTAAATGAACATGTATAAAAATAACTTATTAATATAACTAAACTTTTATTTAAATTGTTGTTTTATTCTAAAAAAGATAATTACCTTGATATTAATAGATTAATAGTCTATGTGCCTTGCTTCTTTTTTGTTAGAATTTGTTTAACCATTCATACATTTAAATGGATTTTTTTTGAGAACTTTGGTTGTACGGCTTGTTATTATTGCCGGACTTTTGTTGTTATCTCTCTCGAGTGCTTTCGGGCAATCAAAAGATCGTCAGCTGATTTCAATCGGTTTTTTACCAACGGATATACCTGTTGGTGTTTTAGAGAAGCCTGAGTCACAATCACCGCTTATAGCGGATATTGATCATTCCCTTAGCCGTGATTTTTTGATTCATTGGTTGCCTTTTTCCTCAAAGGAGCAGGTTCTAAATGCTCTGCAAAACGGAAGGATTAATTTTTGGTTATCATCTGTTGAACATTTCGATTCTCATCGTCGTTATAGCCATGTTATATATCAAGAACCGTGGGTAATTGCTGCTTTTTCTGATTTTGGTGCAAAGACTCATCCTTTGTCGGTGAATGCTTTGAAATTAGCAGCTGAAATACTACCTGAAGTATATCAACATACCGTTATATCAGCGCCTCGGATGATGCATTTTGGTCAATTGTCAAAAGGTTACCAAATGCTCAAAAAAGGAGAGGTTCAGGGTTTATTGTTGCCATATCATTTAGTTTATCAGTTACCTTCTCATGGTACGGCATTGCATCTTTGGCCTTTAACCATGTGGCATCGTTATATGTTACAAACGATAGCCGGGCATCGGTCTTTGGTATGGTTGTCTCAAATTGATTCTTTATTGCCGGTGAAAATGAATCCTAAGTGGGATAAATCGTCATTGTCGCCAGTTAGATCCCCCGTATTTTTTAGTAAATGGAATTCTGTACCTGTATGGGGGAGCGTAATTCTGGTTGTTATCTTTGGACTTGGATTCGTTTTTTATTTATGCCGTTATAGTCGGTTACAGAAGCAAATTCGACAGTACCGTATTGAGCGTTCATCAGGTCTGCCCAATGAAGGGGAACTGAATGAACAATTGGCTGGGTGCTTTAAACAGCATCGCTCGGTAGGCGTTTTTATGTTTGAATTTTCCCGGCAGTTAGAAATTGCAGAAAGTTACGGGTTGTCAATGGGATATCAGACTCGAACTGCTTTTGCCCGCAAGAGCTATCGTCAATTACACAAGCTTTATCCCGAGGCTAATTTGTACCATTGGCGTGATCAATATTTTGTGTTAGTGGTAAATGGTTCAGATCTTGAGTATTTCCAGAGAGTTGCTCAACAAATTGCATCAAATTGTCGGGGATGGTTGCGCATTAAAGGATTAAGAATTCGTACACGATGTCATGTCGGTTGGGTTCACTGGCTTGCGAATCAGGAGACAATTAATGCTGAGGATTTATTAAGCCAGGCATATCTGGCGATCAATCTGGCAATGACCCGTCAACAGAGAATCTGTCAGTATCATCCGGAATTTAGAGCGTTATCTAAGGCTCGATTAACGCTTGAAGCTAAGTTACGTAAAGCGATTGATAGTGAACAGTTGACCTTATTTTTCCAACCTCAGTTTTCTCTTTCTGATAGACGTTTAATCGGGGCTGAAGTGCTGGTGCGATGGATCGATACAAATGGTCATATGATATCGCCTGGTGAGTTTATTCCACTGGCTGAGCAGACAGGGCTAATTGCCCGGTTAGACCATTGGGTTTATGAAAGGGCTATGGAGACTTTAGCCGGTTGGGTTCCTTACCTTCCGGGGGATTTTCGTCTATCAGTCAATTTTTCGGCGGTATCCGTTTCAAAAGGGTTATGTGAGCGTTTAGCCGTTGCTTTGAGCCGTAAATGGCGGGTTGATCCTAAATTTGTTTGCCTGGAGATTACAGAATCGTCGATTATGAGCTCTCCTGAGCAAGTGAAGCAGAGTTTTGCACGACTCCGGCATTATGGATTTGATATTGCAATTGATGATTTTGGGACTGGGTATAGTTCGATGGCTTATCTCAAACATCTTCCGGTAACGCATTTGAAGATTGATCAGAGTTTTACTGCAGGATTAGAACAAGGGCGCACTGATCAACAAATTGTTAAAGCGATTGCGGCTATTGGTAAAAGTTTCGGTCATCAGATTTTGATTGAAGGTGTCGAAGTTTCTGGTCAGGCAAAAGTAGCCGCTCATCTGGGGTGTCAGTATGTTCAGGGATTCCATTATGCAAAACCTATGCAGTGCTCGGATTTTATTTCGAAGTACTTAAAAATCCCGGCAAACGAAGTGTTTTATCAGCTGGCATAACAGTGACAGATGATGGTTATCGTTGTAACCGTGAATAATCATTATCCAGTGCCAGATATGATTATTTTTGATAACTTACTTTTTAATCATACTTGTCTTTAATCGGTCATATCCTTGTAAAAAATGATTGATATTAATAATTAGGAATATATTTAATCTATTGTTATAAAAGAATTTTCATCAGAAACTAGATCTTATAGATCAGATTGGCCTGACAATTGCTTCATCGCTATCAAGGTAAAGAATCTGTCAGTAATTTGGCATTAAGGAACAGACGATGAAATTGGATTCCTCCGGACTTCTCCAGCAGATGCAGCAAATGACTCGCCAATCAGGTTTTGGTAATGAGTCTGTCCAGTCGGCGATACAAGCCGATATGCCGGGTCATACGACAACTCAGGTTAATCCTGCCAGTAAAGATTTTGGCCAATTGTTATCTGATGCGATAAATCATGTTAACGATCTTCAAAGTACAACCAGTAGTTTAAGAACCCGGTTTGATTTGGGAGATAAAAACGTCAGCCTTTCTGATGTCATGATTGCTGCACAAAAATCATCAATTGCTTTTGATGCAACCCTTGAGGTGCGAAATAAAGTCGTTGAAGCGTATAAACAAATTATGTCAATGCCGATTTAAGACTTAAAGGTAAATTGAGGAGACGCTAGTGGCAGGTGAAGGAACAGATATGCCAGTCAATGATGATCCAGCTCTCTTAGCGGGTCCAGATGACGCTTCTTTGAATTTAGAAGAAAACGAGCAGCAAAGTTCCCGGATGGGATTTCTGCAAAATGGTGACATTTTGCGTCAAGTGATCATGATCCTTGCTTTGGCTATCTGTCTGGCATTAGGTGTATTTTTAGTGATCTGGGCAAAACAACCGGAAATGCGTCCGATTGGGTCATTAACGACACCGGAGCTTGTTAAGACATTAGATTTCTTCGATCAACATAATATTCATTATAAAGTTGAAGGTAAGACTGTTTATGTTGAGGCCGAACAGTATCAGGCAATCAAGCTGAAAATGATGAGAGGAGGTTTAACAACCACCCAAGCTCAGTCTGATGGCGACAGCATCCTATTGAATAATATGGGCTTTGGGGTTAGCCAACGTCTTGAACAGGAACGATTGAAGTTAAGCCGGGAACGGCAACTTGAAAGCGCAATTGAACAAATCAGAGCTATTGCCAAAGCAAAAGTATTACTCGCGATTCCCCGTTATAATGTTTTTGCCCGAGAAAGTCAGAAACCATCAGCAACGGTTGTTGTTCGATTAAAAAATGTGAATTTAGGACTCAAGCAGAATGAAATTGATTCTATTGTCGATATGGTTGCTTCAGCTGTCCAGAATTTGACACCGAATCGGGTCACTGTGACCGATCAAAACGGTCAGCTGCTTAATTCCGGTAGTGACACTCCGGCTGCATTGCAAAGTCGCCGTGAGTTACAGGTTGAACAACAACGAGAACAACAATACAAAGATAAAATTGATTCGATACTTATCCCTGTCTTAGGTGTTGGGAACTATACCGCTCAGGTTGATGTGACAATGGATTTTACTGCTTTTGAGCAGACTCAGAAGATGTATAATCCTGACCTTCCTGCCATTCGAAGCGAGATGACGGTACAAGATACAAGTTCTGGTCGTAATCCATTGGGTATTCCCGGGGCATTATCGAATCAACCTCCTGCGAAGTCTGATATTCCAGAAAAAGCCAACGAAGCGAAAGCCAATCAGACGCATGTTTCAGGGCGCAGTCATAAAGAAGAGACCCGTAATTTTGAATTAGACACCACAATCAGCCATACTCGTCAACAGGTGGGAATTGTTCGTCGATTAAGCGTTTCTGTTGCTGTCGATTATGTGAGTAAAAAGGGCGCTGACGGTAAAGTGATCCGGGTTCCACGAAGCGCGCAGGAAATTAGAGATATTCGTAAATTGCTTGAAGGCGGAGTAGGGTTTGATATGACCCGGGGGGATACGCTCGAAGTGGTCAGTGTTCCATTTACCCGGCCTGCTGCGGATCATGTCACCGAACTCCCTGTTTGGGAACAGAACTGGTTCTGGCGGGCGATGAGAATTGCGGGTGCAGTACTTGTTCTGGTTGTCTTGATTCTTGCAGTTGTTCGTCCGATGCTGAACCGGTTACTCAGCAAAGAGGAAGAAGAAACAGATGATACCGATTTGGAAACAGCGTTATCTGCTTATGATACCAGTGATGATACCGAATTATTGACAGCTGAAATTGGTGGTCCTGATTTTGGTATCAAAGATGGTCAGTTGAAATTACCAGATATGCACCGTGATGAAGATTTATTGAAAGCCGTTCGGGCATTGGTTTCTAATGAACCAGATTTGGCTGCAATGGTAATAAAAGATTGGGTGACTAACGATGGCCGATGATGAAAAGCAATATGATCTCAGTAATACCACTGGGACGGATATGGCAGCCATTTTGATGTTGAGTCTAAATGAAGATGATGCAGCGACTATTTTCCGGCACTTAGAACCGAAGCAGGTTCAGCAATTAGGGATGGCCATGGCTTCTATGGAAGATTTTAGTCATGATCGGGTTGTTGCTGTTCACCGTCGTTTTATTGAAGATATTCAAAAATATACCAATATCGGGATTGGCAGTGAAGATTTTGTACGTAATGCCTTAAATGCAGCCTTAGGTGAAGATAAAGCGGCCAATTTAGTTGACCAAATCATTATGGGTAGTGGCTCTAAAGGCCTGGATTCATTGAAATGGATGGATGCAAGACAAGTAGCCAGTATTATTCAAAATGAACATCCTCAAATTCAGACCATTGTCCTTTCTTATTTGGAGCCGGAACAATCAGCTGAAATTTTGTCACAGTTCCCTGAAAAAGTCCGACTGGACTTGACTATGCGTATTGCGAATCTTGAGGAAGTGCAACCAGCTGCATTAACTGAGTTAAATGAGATTATGGAAAAACAATTTGCAGGTCAAGCCGGTGCCCAAGCTGCGAAAATGGGTGGATTAAAAGCGGCTGCGAATATCTTGAACTATCTCGATACTAATGTGGAAGGTGTTTTGATGGATTCAATTCGTGAAAATGATGAAGAAATGGCTCAGCAGATCCAGGATCTGATGTTTGTCTTTGAAAACCTCATCGATGTTGATGATCGAGGCATTCAGACATTGCTACGTGATATTCAGCAAGAAGTATTACAAAAAGCAATTAAAGGTGCAGATGATCAGTTGAAAGAGAAAATATTACGGAATATGTCCAAACGTGCAGCTGAAATGTTGCAGGATGACCTTGAAGCTATGGGGCCAATTCGGGTGAGTGAAGTAGAAGCTGCGCAAAAAGAAATTTTATCAGTTGCCCGCCGTCTGTCTGATGCTGGTGAAATTATGCTTGGCGGCGGTGGCGGAGGCGATGAGTTCTTATAATGACTATTGAACACATCCGTCAGGAAGATATTCAACATATCCATGATGAAAAAGAGGTTGATGAATATCCGTTACCGGATTTTGGGCAACCTGATCATCATTCATCAACAAATGCATTTGAGCACCGCTGGTATAAGGATAATCAACCTCAAGCACCAGAAGCAGGGGATGAGCCAGAGCTCAAGCCTCTGACGATTGATGATATTGAAAAAATTCGCCAGGCCGCTTATGAAGAAGGCTTTGCAGAAGGACGTGAAGCCGGGTATCAAAAAGGTCTTTCTCAAGGTCATGAAGAAGGAAGTACAAAAGGTCGTGAAGAAGGGGTTCAACAAGGACTGAAAGAAGGGTTAGAGCAGGGACAATCGCAGATTGAGACATTGTCCGGGTATTGGCGAAAACTGATCGATGAGCTCGAAAATCCGGTTTTGCAATTTACCGAGCATGTGCAGTTACAATTAGTGGATTTGGTGATTCAGATAGCAAGAGCTGTGATTCGTTGTGAAGTGACAACGAACAAGCAGGTTGTAATCGAAACTGTTAAAGAAGCTATTCAGGCTATGCCTGTGGTTAAGCAGACTTTACAAATTCATCTTCATCCCGACGATATGTTAGTGATTGAAGCAGTGTATCCTCCTGAAACTCAACAGAAAAAAGGTTGGCAATTACTTGCTGATGGAAGCTTGTCCCGGGGGGATTGTGTGATTGAAACAGATAACTCGGCGATTGAGTTATCGATGGAAGATATTATTGAACAATCTTTGAAACGCTTTAGGTCTGAGAACTTTCAGGCCGCTCGTAAGGTAACGCCACCTGAGCGTCCGCAAGAGATAGTTGATACGGCTCCATTTGAAGCTCAAAAAGAAATATCTGAAACTGATATCGCGGATGAACAGTCAGATGACCAGAGCATAGATTTTGTGGCTGATGGTCACGAAGAAAATATTGAATCTGATGTGATGCCGTCTGAGCATAGTGAGCAAATCGAGAGTGATGATGGAACTTTGTCAAACCCTGAATAATTTGCAGGTTACAGAGCTGCGATCATTACCGACCGTTGCCGGGAAGCTTACCCGGGTTGTCGGGTTGACTCTGGAAGCTATTGGTTGTCGGGCTCCTGTTGGATCTTTGTGTCGTGTTGAAACGCTCGATGGTCAGATTGAAGCTGAAGTGGTTGGTTTTGCTGAGGATAAGCTTTATCTGATGCCAAGTGAACAACTTAATGGTGTTTTGCCTGGGGCCCGGGTTACACCTTTGCATGAACAGCACGGAATACCGGTCGGGCCAGAGCTATTAGGGCGGGTGATCGACGGATTAGGTCAGCCATTAGACGGCCTGGGTGATGTGGTTAGCAGTAAAACGGCCCGGCTAAGCAGCGAACGAATTAATCCAATGCTAAGGGAAACAATTCGTCAGCCATTAGATGTCGGTGTAAGAGCGATTAATAGTATCCTGACTGTAGGTCAGGGGCAGCGTATGGGATTATTTGCCGGGTCCGGTGTTGGTAAGAGTGTTTTGTTAGGCATGATGACCCGGGGGACAACGGCTGATGTGGTTGTCGTGGGACTGATTGGTGAACGTGGTCGGGAAGTAAAAGAGTTTATTGACGATATATTAGGAGAGGAAGGCAGAGCCCGGTCTGTTGTTGTTGCCGCTCCTGCCGATGCTTCACCACTGATGCGGATGAAAGGTTGTGATACCACGTTAACGATTGCTGAGTATTTCAGGGATCAGGGACTGAATGTCTTGCTCTTAATGGATTCACTGACACGCTATGCGCAGGCTCAACGTGAAATTGCTTTGGCAATTGGGGAGCCTCCGGCAACCAAGGGGTATCCACCTTCTGTTTTTGCGAAATTACCAAGATTAGTTGAACGGGCCGGCAACGGATGTCAGGGACAAGGTTCAATTACCGCATTTTTTACAGTTTTAACCGAAGGGGATGATCTGCAGGACCCTATTGCAGATGCTGCGCGGGCTATTTTGGATGGGCACATTGTATTATCGAGAGAGTTAGCTGATTCAGGCCATTATCCTGCGATTGATATTGAGAAGTCGATTAGTCGTGTTATGCCAGCTGTTACAGTAGAAGAGCATCAGCAAATGGCCAGAGCTCTGAAAATGTTGTATGCCATGTATCAGCAGAATAAAGATTTAATTAGTTTGGGAGCTTACCAGCGTGGCGCCGATCCCCGAATTGACTTGGCGATCGATCTCAAACCTCATATGGACCAATTCTTGCAACAGGGAATGAAAGACGTCGTAAATTTTGACGATAGTGTAGAAAGTTTACAGCACCTGATGCAAATGGCTCAGCAGAAGTCTTCTAATTAAAAGAAGTGATTCTTGCTACCTTTCGTGTCAAGTAAAGGTTGTGGGTTTTCAGTGATATCCTTGAAGTTGTAAAAGGGGAACATATGTCTTCACGGGCAATTTCTATTTTATTGGAACAAATCTCTGAGCAGGAACAGCAGGCCATTGCTGAGTTGACTCTGGTCCGTAATCAATTTCTGATGTTTAATCAGCAGTTGAAACAATTGGAAAGTTATCGTCGAAGTTATATGGAACAGTCCCTATCTAAAGGTGCTTCTGGTGTTCAGGCTTCTGGTTTTCATCAATATCAGGCATTTATTCAGACGATTGAAAAGGCAGAAGTGGAACAACAGCAGAATGTCGAGCGACTTAAAAATAATGTTGATCAAAAAAGAAATGATTGGCTCGCGGTGCAAAGTCGTCGTAAAGCGCTTGAAAAATTACTGGAGCGTCAGCGTATTCAGGCTCAGAAAAAAGCAGATATTACTGAGCAGAAGCTGCTTGATGAATATGCGATGTTTAGTTTTTATAGGCGCCAACAGAGCGTGTAATTTATGAGACTGTTTATCTTTTGTTGTTGAATTTTGTTCGAATTAAACGCCTTGAATAGATATAAAGTTCGATAGGTTAGTCTGGAATATCATTATACCTTCAAGACCTGGTTATCATGCCACATTAGCAAGCTGGATATACAATGAATAATTTGCTATCCATTGTGACTTCTTATCCCGAACCAGATTTATCAATAGATTTAGTTGGTCTGATTTTTGCTTGAACCGATAAGCAAACATATTGTCTTGGGATAAATGTTCCGAGACATAGTCATGAGTCGACTGGCAAGGAATGATATATATGGCAACGGTTAGCCCAGTGATTGTAACTTCATCCACTGCTTCGCCATCATCAGCGGTAACAATTGATCAGCCTAAACGGGAGCGATTATTTGATCGGACTTTAGGTAACTATAGGCAAGAGCAAGTGGATAGACAGGCAAAAAACGGCAAGTCCATGCCTCGTGTCGCTAAACGATCTGTCCCTGAGAAAGAAATGTCTGGTCGTCATCATTCAGTGGTAAAAAATACGTTGAATAAAGCGAATTCGGATCGTGTTGATTCATCGCGCTCTAAACAAAACAATTCGGTTTCTACTCAAAATAGTTCTTCGGCTAAAGACTCTGGTGAATCAGATAATGCCAAAACTGCCGTATCAGTTAAATCTGAGTCTTCTACAACGAGTCGTCATCAGCTATCAGCATCGAAAGTGCAGGATGGAAAGTCGGATGATGATGACCATCAGGCAAGTGATAAATCTAAGCAGAGTGAAAAATCTAAAAGTGCTGTAGAGCAGTTACTGACCCATTTACAAAAGTCTCAGTCTGCTAGTTCTAAAATGAAGACGAATGGGGAAACCCAATCTTCTAAAATAGAGGACGATGGACAAAGTACGAATGGAAAACATCCGATTTTGTCTGATGATGGATCTGAATCAGCAAAAAAAGGTGATGGAAAAGAAGAGAAGACCGCTCAAGATGGCAAGCATGTCAGCTTATCAGTAAAACAAGCAGAAGAGATAGCGGCAGCTTTGATGGCTAAGTCAGGCCATGCAGTGGTTGATGAGAAAGAAGAGAAGACCGCTCAAGATGGCAAGCATGTCAGCTTATCAGCAAAACAAGCAGAAGAGATGGCAGCAGCGTTGATGGCTAAGTCAGGCCATGCTAAGGTGGATAAGAAAGATGGGAAAACCACACATATCACTCAAGCGAGCCAGGATAAATCGCATAAAGATAAAAAACATCATGATGCTGCAGATGGTGATGCAGTTACTATCACTACATTAACGATGGTAGATTTAGTACCACCATCGCATGATACAAAGAAAACATCCAAAGGATCATCAGCTGAAAACGCGGATTCGCATTCTAAGAAACATTTAGCAAAAGTTTCGGTGGAGCAAAAAGTTCAGGCTCAAATCAGTCATTCAGATCATAAGGGTAGTAAGGTGATAGCTGAGCCAGGGCAAGTTGATCCACACGGGCAAACAAAAGTGGCTAAAGAGCATCTTTCTGGTCAACTATTAGCAACTAAACATGAACCGGCACCCAAATCCAGTGGGCAATTGAGAGATGATTTAGTGTCGTTGCAAGGGGCTAATAAAGCATCTAAAGATACTTCGCCAGAACTCAATCGGGTCATCGCTTCCCATGTCGCTTCGGCAAATAAATCTGATGGACTGCCAAGTCAGCCATCATCGATTGCTCAATCTGTTCATCATTCGATGAATCAGCAATCAACATCATCGCTTGATCGACAAATTAACAGCTCTGCAGATGCGTTGCAGTCGCAGATGAGCCATAAGGAATCTCAAGGGATCCAGAGTATGGTTCATGCGGCTAATACGCATCATGAATCAGGGAATCAGGTGTCTAAGGAACATGCTGCAGCATCAATTTCTGCTCCAAATGGACAAACACATGATCAATCGGGTGGTTTAGGTGGACAAAGTGGTCAGTCGATGGGGCAGAATATGGGCCAATCAGGCGCCTCTTCGACTACATCAACAGCGAATACTGCAAGGACTGATAGTTCTCTTGGTAATTTATCGATGAATAATAACCCTAACCTTTCTCAGGAATTAAATGAGCGGGTTAATTATATGGTGTCTCATAAGTTACAATCTGCCGATATTCGTTTAGATCCGGCCCATCTGGGAACAATGCAAATTCGTCTTAATTTGCATCATGATCAGGCTCAGTTGCAAATTCATGTCCATAATCCTCAAGCTAGGGATATGCTAGAGCAAACCATGCCTAAATTACGTGAATTACTGGCACAACAAGGTATTCAATTAGGTCAAAGCCAGATTAGTCATCAGCAAAGTGGGCAGCAGGGTGGTCAATCAGGTGGACAAGGTTTTTTCCAGTCAAATGATTCTCGTTCTTTTACCGGAGGATTTGGGAATAGTTTGTCTTCAGAACCTGAACTTGATGAAATTACATCAAGACCTGTTTATCATGCAACTCGTGTTGATGATGGTATTGATTATTATGCATGATGTATCTGATAAGGCGTTTGTTTTTTTATTTTCAGGTTTAAATTTTATTTAAAAAATCTCTGGTGTAACACAATTTAAAGTAAACAGGTTTTTGAGCTTATTTCATAATTGAATAGAGGATTACCGGAAAATGGATGAGTGTGCCATAATTGCGCCAATCCTGAATTGAATAAACCGAGGTGAATAAATGGCCGATGATGCTGATTTAACCGTTGATGAATCTGGCGGTGGAAAGAAAAAGCTAATTATAATCATTGTATTGGCATTGGTTGTTTTATTAGGTGGGGGAGCTGCTGCTTATTTTTTATTATTTAGCTCTTCCCCTGAACCTGCAACAGCAACGGAGCAGGTTCAAACAGAAGAAGCTCCGTCAAAAGAACCGGCATTTTATGTTGGGATGCCAAGGCCTTTTGTGTTTAATGTAACGGGAGATACCCGTGACCGTCTAGTACAAATTAAAGTTCAGCTGATGGTTAGAGGAAGCGATAATGAATCTTTGGCTAAAAAAAATATTCCATTAATTGAAGGAACATTATTGAGTACATTTAGCGCGGCAACGGTGACTCAATTGTCGACCCCGGAGGGGAAAGAGCACCTTCGGACCCAGGCACTGGATAATACGCGTAAGGCACTTAAAGAACTGACCGGAAAATCAGTGATTGAAAAGGTCTTATTTACCGGATTTGTAATGCAATAAGCGATAGATAGATTGTGAGCGACCTACTAAGCCAAGATGAGATCGATGCGCTGCTCCATGGCGTAGATGATATCGAAGAAGAAGAGACTGAAACCGTCAGTGACGACGGTGTTGTTGAGTTTGATTTTTCTTCGCAGGATCGTATTGTCCGTGGGCGAATGCCTACACTGGAACTGGTGAACGAACGTTTTGCCCGGCATATGCGGATTAGTCTGTTTAATATGATGAGACGGACGGCAGAAGTGTCGATTAATGGCGTACAGATGCTCAAATTCGGTGAGTATGTCCATACACTTTTTGTTCCGACCAGCTTAAATATGGTCCGATTCCGACCTCTTAAAGGGACTGCATTGATTACCATGGAAGCCAGACTGGTCTTCATTCTGGTCGAAAATTTCTTTGGTGGCGATGGCCGATTCCATGCGAAAATTGAAGGGCGAGAGTTCACGCCTACGGAACGGCGTATTATTCAAATGTTACTCAAGCTTGTTTTTGAAGATTATCGTGAAGCATGGGCACCGGTGATGGATGTCGAGTTTGAGTATCTGGATTCTGAAGTCAACCCGGCGATGGCGAACATCGTTAGCCCTACAGAAGTCATTGTGATTAGTTCTTTTCATATCGAACTCGATGGTGGCGGTGGTGATTTTCATATTGCAATGCCTTATTCCATGGTCGAGCCGATTCGTGAACTACTTGATGCCGGGGTCCAGAGTGATAAGGAAGATACGGATCAGCGTTGGAGTAGTGCTCTGAGCGAAGAGATCATGGATATTCCGGTGAGTATATCTGCTCGGTTATTGGAAGCTGAGTTATCTATTAGATCATTATTAAATATGCAACCAGGTGATGTGATTCCTGTTGATATGCCGGAAAATGCATTGGTTTTTATCGAAGACCTGCCAAGCTTTCGGGCAAAAGTTGGGTGTCGTGGGGAGAATTTAGCACTTAAAATTAGTGAAAAATTAAAACGTCCCGAATCGGTGAAAAGCGATATTGAAATGGTGGTGGCAAGAGGCCGCCGTAAAACTGATGAAGAGATGGGTTATTAATACAAGGTCAGTAATATGAGTGACGAACCACAAGATCAAGATGAGATGGCGGATGAGTGGGCTGCTGCAATGGCCGAATCTTTGGGCGCTGAAAAAGTCGAGTTAGAAGATTTTAGTGAAGGAGATGAAAATCCAAAAAAATCACTCAGTGAAGAAGAGCAGCATAAATTAGATGCTATTTTAGATATTCCGGTCACGATCTCTATGGAAGTCGGGCGTAGTAATATCAGTATTCGTAATTTGTTACAACTTAACCAAGGCTCGGTTGTTGAGCTTGATAGGGTTGCCGGTGAACCTTTGGATGTGATGGTAAACGGCACATTGGTCGCTCATGGGGAAGTGGTCGTGGTCAATGATAAGTTTGGTATTCGTTTGACTGATGTGATTAGTCAGACTGAACGAATTAAGAAACTCAAATGATCCGCTGGGCTGTCATTTTATTGGCGTATTGTCCAACATTGGCTTTGGCCAGTGAGGATATGAGCGCCAGCGGAAAGCCTCTTGATGCAACAGATTGGGTTTCTTGGGGATTATCGATGGTCTTGGTTCTCATTGCCATCGGAATCTGTGCCTGGTTAGCTAAGAAGTCTCGTTTGACCGTGTATGGGCAGGGTCAGATGAAAATAGTAGCCAATTTGACTTTAGGTACTCAGGAACGTTTACTGGTTGTTCAGGTCGGTACAGAACAATATTTATTAGGTGTAACCAAACAGCGCATTGAACTTCTTGATAAACTGGCAGAGCCTTTGCAAGAGAATCAACAGCAGTTAGGATTTGCCCAGCAACTTAACCGGATACTTAAAGGACATGTTCGTTAATCGTAAGTGGTGGTGGCTATTTGTTTTACTAGTCGTCGCAATTCCTGTTAGCGCTAAAGATAGCTTTTTGCCTGCTTTAACGGTGACAACTAATCCAGATGGTAGCCAGGAATATTCTGTGACTTTGCAGATCTTGGCCATGATGACGGCTCTGAGCTTTTTACCTGCTATCGTCATTATGATGACATCCTTTACCCGAATTGTGGTCGTTTTAGCTATTTTGCGTCAGGCTTTAGGACTGCAACAAACCCCTTCTAATCAGGTGATTGTAGGGATTGCACTGTTTTTGACATTTTTTATTATGTCGCCGGTTATCAATAAGATCAATGACACGGCCGTACAACCGTATCTGAATAACAAGCTGACCTCACTACAGGCCTTCCATGAAGCAGAGAAACCGCTGCACAAGTTCATGTTAGGGCAAACCAGAATAACGGATTTACAAACGTTTGTTGAAATAGCCAATGTAAAAGTTAAAGATCCGAAAGATGTTCCGATGCAGGTATTAATTCCTGCGTTCATTACTTCAGAATTGAAGACGGCTTTTCAAATTGGTTTTATGTTGTTCATCCCTTTTCTGGTTATTGATTTAGTTGTAGCTTCTATTTTGATGGCAATGGGGATGATGATGCTTTCGCCAATGATTGTGTCATTACCATTTAAGCTGATGTTGTTTGTATTGGTGGATGGCTGGAGTTTAGTCATGGGGACCCTGGCAAAAAGCTTTGGCTTATCGTAAAAAAGGAGACAGATATGCAACCAGGTGTTTTTGTTGATGTGTTCCGTCATGCATTGAGTCAGGTTGTGATTCTTGTTTCAGCTGCAATTGTTCCAAGTCTGATAGTTGGATTGATTGTGTCTATCTTTCAGGCAGCAACGTCGATTAATGAACAGACATTGAGTTTTTTGCCTCGATTATTGGTCACGTTACTGGTATTGATGATTTTTGGTCATTGGTTCACCCGAATGCTCATGGATCTGTTTATTAGTATGGTCAATATGATCCCTCAGGTGGTTAGCTGATGAACTTTCCTGCCGATGTAATTTTAAATTGGCTGAGTTTGTACCTGTGGGCATTAATGCGCATTGCCGGATTACTGATGGTGATGGTTCCTTTCGGTGGAAGAGCCGTTCCGGCTCGGGTTCGGTTATTGTTATCGTTAACCATTACTCTGATGGTTGTTCCCATGCTTCCTCCCGTCCATGGAATTCAGTTATTTTCAGTACGGGCTTTTTTAATTGTCATCCAACAATTACTGATTGGTGTGGCAATTGGTTTTATTACTCAGTTAGTGATGCAAACCTTTGTTTTGGCCGGGCAGGTTATTGCGATGCAAACCAGTCTTGGCTTCGCTTCTATGGTTGATCCTACCAATGGTCAGAATAGCCCCGTCATTGGGCAATTCTACATGTTGCTGGCCACGCTTATTTTTCTTTCATTAAATGGTCATTTGCAATTAATTCGTCTTATCACCATGAGCTTTAAGACGCTCCCTATTGGCGAAATGGGGTTGAGCAGTCTTGATTTTGAGAAAATTGCAGCTTGGTACTCGCAGCTATTTTATGCTGCTTTGGCTATGACGATTTCAGCAATTGTGGCGATGTTACTGATTAATATTGCTTTTGGGGTGATGACGAGAGCTGCACCTCAATTGAATATTTTTTCGATCGGCTTTGCGGTGAGTATGCTGTTTGGATTATTTATTTTGTGGCTCACTGTTGGCAACTTTCTGGCACATTTCGAACACCAATGGTGGTCTGCACGATCACTCGCGTGCAGTATACTTAAGATACATTGTTAGGGGGTTTTTGATATGGCTGATAATGATCAGGAACGCACAGAAGACCCCACAGCGAAACGACTCAGTGATGCCCGGCAAAAAGGGCAGATTGCTCGTTCAAAAGAGCTGGGGACGGCTCTTGTTCTGATAGGTGCTGCGGTTGCTTTGATGATGGTAGGGCAGCAGTTGGCGGTTGCTATTGCAACGGTGATGAAGACTTCATTTTCCCTGAGTCGAGAGGAGGTATTTGATCCTCATTTAATGATACATGGTATTGGGAGTATGTTGCTATTGCTCTTAAAACCGATGGGTTGGATCCTCGTTATTATTCTATTTGCAGCAGTACTTGGTAATACATTGCTTGGCGGTATTGCCTTTAGCTGGCAAGCTGCTCAACCGAAAGCTAGTCGTATGTCTCCTTTAGCTGGGTTTAAACGGATGTTTGGAATACAGGCGCTCGTTGAATTGGGTAAAGGGATTGCCAAAGTTGTTGTCATCGGCGGTGTCGTCTGGTGGTTGTTTGTGATGAAGTTTCAGCAAATTCTGGATTTAAGTATGCAAACATTGCCAGGATCAATTGCTAATGCGCTTCATTTGCTGCAATGGTTATTTTTGTTAATGGTGTTGAGTTTGCTTTTAATCGCCGCCATTGATGTTCCTTTTCAGCGTTGGAACCATATGAAACAGCTGAAAATGACCAAACAAGAAGTGAAAGATGAGCATAAAAATATAGAAGGTAATCCAGAAATTAAAGGCCGGATCCGTCGATTGCAAATGGAAATGACGAACCGGCGTATGATGGCTGATGTTCCTAAAGCTGACGTTGTGATTACTAACCCAACGCATTACTCAGTTGCATTAATGTATGATTCTGAGAAAGTAGGCGCGCCTATTCTGTTGGCAAAAGGGGCTGATGAAGTTGCTTTTAAAATCCGTGAGATTGCAGAGCACTATGATGTACCTGTATTAGAGTCACCGGCTGTGACCCGTTCGTTATACAATACGACTAAAATTGGCCAGCAAATTCCAGATGGATTATTCATAGCGGTGGCACAGATCCTTGCTTATGTTTTCCAACTTGAACAGTATCGTAAAGGGCGTACTAGTCGGCCTAAAGCGCCTTCCCAAGACCTGCCAATACCGGATGAACTACGTTATTAAGACTTAAGCGTCCTAAATCTGAGCTGTCTTTGATAGTTTAGGCATGCTTCTTGCCAGATTGTTTGTATATAAGCTGGAGCGTCGGAAAACTGCCATTTATGGAACTGCTGAATTCATTACAACGTTTTCGTCTTCAAGACATTAAGAAGATAAAATTAAAAAGTATTCAAGGCATTGGAACACCACTACTTGTCCTTGCCTCTTTGGCTATGGTAGTTTTGCCCATTCCTCCATTTTTACTGGATATGCTTTTTTCTTTCAATATTGCTTTGTCGATGGTTGTCTTGCTGGTTGCTGTATACACAAAGCGTCCTCTTGATTTTGCAGCATTTCCTACGGTTTTATTAGTTGCCACATTGCTTCGCCTTGCTTTGAACGTTGCCTCAACACGGGTGGTTTTACTGCATGGTCATAATGGTCCGGGGGCTGCAGGCCATGTAATTGAAGCATTTGGATCGGTGGTTATTGGTGGGAATTATGCTGTCGGTCTGGTTGTTTTCATGATTTTGATGATCATTAACTTTGTTGTTGTGACCAAAGGGGCCGGGCGTATTTCAGAAGTAAGTGCCCGCTTTACGTTGGATGCCATGCCTGGTAAACAGATGGCGATTGATGCTGATTTGAATGCGGGATTAATCGATCAGGAACAAGCGAAAAAGCGGCGTCAGGAAGTGACATCTGAGGCTGATTTTTATGGCTCTATGGATGGTGCGAGTAAGTTTGTTAAAGGGGATGCAATCGCCGGTATTTTAATTTTGATGATTAATATTATTGGTGGGTTCATCATCGGTGTTGCACAACACCATTTATCTTTTTCTGAAGCAGCTCAAGTTTACACTTTACTGACAATTGGTGATGGTTTGGTTGCCCAGATCCCATCATTGATGTTATCCATTGCCGCTGCAATTATTGTGACCCGCCAGAATACAGAGCAAGACATGGGGGAAGCCGTTCAGCTACAGATGCTGCAAAACCCGCGTGTGTTTGTCATCGCGGCTGTCATCTTGCTGATTATGGGGGTTGTTCCGGGAATGCCTCATCTGTCTTTTTTAAGCTTTGCTTTATTGTGTAGTGTCGGGGCATATTGGCGTTACAAATTTAATATTAAGCAAGCTGAAGAAGCGGCTAAAGTGACTCACGATGCTGAAAATATGCCATCTACGGAGCCGAAAGAGCTTGGATGGGATGATGTGCAACCTGTTGATATTATTGGCCTAGAAGTCGGTTATCGTTTAATTCCATTAGTCGATAAAAGTCAAGGGGGTGAATTACTGTCAAGAATTAAAGGGGTGAGGAAAAAATTATCTCAGGAATTGGGATTTTTGATTCCCGCTGTTCACATTCGTGACAATCTGGATTTAGGTCCTAATCAGTATCGCATCTCTCTGATGGGAATTACATTTGGCGAGGCTGATGTTTTTCATGATCGGGAAATGGCGATTAATCCCGGGCAGGTATTTGGTGATGTTGAAGGGACTCCGACACAAGACCCTGCTTTTGGGCTGGAAGCAAAATGGATTGGTAGCGAGTTACGTGAACATGCACAAACACTTGGATATACGGTCGTTGATTCAGCAACGGTTGTCGCAACACATTTGAGTCAGCTGTTAACGAATCAGGCTGCTCAGTTGTTAGGTCATGAAGAGGTTCAGAATTTATTGGATATGTTGGCGAAGAGTTATCCGAAATTGGTAGAAGGATTAATCCCAGATACGCTGACATTGTCAATTGTTGTAAAAGTCTTGCAAAATCTGTTGATTGAAGGGGTGCCTATCCGCGATATTCGTACCATCATACAGACATTGGTTGAATATGGTCCTAAGAGCCAGGACCCTGATGTATTGACTGCCGCTTGTCGAATCGCCCTGAAACGGATGATTGTCCAGGAATTAATCGGTCCGGAATCCGAACTGCCAGTAATCACGTTGTCTCCTGAATTGGAACAGATATTGCATCAATCAATGCAGGCCGCTGGTAATGAAGGTGCTGGAATAGAGCCGGGACTTGCAGAAAAACTGCAGAATTCCCTATCTGAAGCAGCTCAAAATCAAGAATTAGTTGGGCAACCGGCAATTCTGTTGACATCGGGGATCTTACGCTCAAGTTTGTCTCGGTTTGTTAAAAATGCAATACCGGGACTGCGCGTTCTCTCTTACCAGGAAGTGCCGGAAGAGAAACAGATTCGAATTGTGAGCTCTATTGGGCAATAGGGCAGGAGAACTAACCTGTGAAAATGAAACGATTTTTTGCCAAGGACATGCGTAGTGCATTGAATGAGGTGAAAGAAACCTTAGGCACTGATGCTGTGATTATGTCCAATAAGAAAGTCACTGGAGGTATCGAAATCGTTGCTGCAGTGGATTATGGTACTGCACAGGCCCATACCCAATCATTGAATGAGCGAGAGTTGACAGAGGATAGCGTCAACATTTCGTCTTCTCTGTTGAAAAAGAAGACGAAATCGGGCGAAAGCCGGTTACGAAAAACTGGCGATTTACAAGATTTTGACGAAACGGCGAGTCTTAAAGACAATTTGACTGATTTTTTACGTCGTCAGCAGAAGAATTTAAAAGAAACTAAAACTCAATCATCTCCATCTAGAACGACTCCGTTAAAAGGTCCTAAAACAATTGCGGAGCAACAACAATGGCGGGCATCAAGACCATTAGCAAAACAAGCTACACCCCCATCACGTCGTCCTTTATCTTCGGAAGCCGATCAAAGTAAGGCGATTGAGTCGCTTAAGAGCGAAATGATGGCAATGCGTAAATTACTTGAGCATCAGGTTTCCGGTCTAATGTGGCAGGAAGTTGAGCGACAGGAACCTATCCGAGCCATGATGATCAAAGAATTGCAGGGATTAGGTTTTGCTGATGAGCTTTCGGATCAGCTTGCCAGTATGATTCCAGAAGAAAGTTCTGCAACTGAAGCCTGGCAGTTGATTCAAGAGATGTTGTCTTCACAGCTGGTGACAACTGATGATGAAGTTTTACAAGAAGGTGGTGCGGTCGCATTACTAGGTCCTACTGGTGTTGGTAAAACGACAACGATTGCTAAATTGGCCGCACGTTTTGCAAAGCGATATGGGGCTGAGCAGGTTGCGATGATTACGACGGATACTTACCGTATCGGTGCTCATGAGCAATTGGCGACTTATGGTAAAATTATGGGGTGCCCAGTTCGGGTTGCTCAGGATGAAAATGAATTATCTGAATTGCTTTATCAGTTTAGGGAGAAGCGACTGGTCCTCATTGATACTGCAGGAATGAGTCAGCGGGACATTCGTCTCAACGAACAACTTGATGCTCTTGTTAAAAATAGTCGGGTTAATATTCGCAATTATCTGGTTATGTCAGCAAATGCTCAGCGACGGGTTGTGGAAGAGACCGTTCAGCATTTTAATCGAATTCCTTTAAGTGGAATGATTCTGACGAAGCTTGATGAGAGCTTATGTTTAGGGGAAGTGCTAAACGTTACTTTGACCCATGCACTTCCGATTAGTTATGTCACTAATGGTCAGCGTGTTCCTGAAGATATTGATATTGCAAATCCGGTTGACCTTGTTGCCCAGGCTTTAGAATTTCAACCAGATGCACAAGGGTATTGCTGGATGAGTGATTCAAAAAAAGCGTAGGTTAATGATGCTGAATAATTTTTCTACCGATTTTAATCAGGCAAGTGGCTTAAGAATGATGCAGAAGAACAACAAGGTGAAAGTCATTGCTGTAACAGGTGGTAAAGGTGGTGTGGGTAAAACCAATATCACACTGAATATGGCTGTGGCGATGGCTGCACAAGGAAAGAGGGTTATGGTCCTTGATGCTGACTTGGGGCTGGCTAATGTCGATGTGATGCTGGGATTACGTGTTACGCGTAATCTATCTCATGTTCTTTCTGGAGAATGCTCACTGGATGAGATTTTAGTTGAAGGGCCTAATGGGATCTTGATTGCTCCGGCAACATCAGGGACCCAGTCGATGGTTGAATTATCACCTGCAGAACATGCTGGTTTAATCAGGGCGTTTAGTGAATTGCAGACACCTATCGATGTTTTGCTGGTGGATACTGCGGCGGGTATATCGGATATGGTGCTTAGTTTTGCTAGAGCGTCTCAGGATATCATTGTCGTTGTCTGTGATGAGCCCACATCCATTACTGATGCGTATGCACTGATAAAAATTCTATCAAAAGAGCATGGCTGCTATAAATTTAAAATAGTAGCAAATATGGTACGTAGTTTACGGGAAGGACAGGAACTTTATACTAAATTAACTAGAGTGACAGAGCGATTTCTCGATGCCACATTGGAGTTGGTTGCTTGTATTCCCTATGATAATAATGTTCGCCAGTCTGTCCGGAAGCAAAAAGTGATTGTTGAAGGCTTCCCCAAATCACCAGCGGCGCTTGCATTTCGTTCGTTAGCAAGCAAAGCGGCAACTTGGTCGGTGCCTGAGCAGGCTGGGGGGCATCTCCAGTTCTTTATCGAAAATCTGCTGAAAAAAGAGAGCAGTTAGAGAGGGAGAGCCGTGAATAAAGCATATGCATATAGCAATATGGTCGCGGATGATACGGAAACGATTGTTGCTCGCCATAGTGCGTTGGTAAAGCGAATCGCCCATCATTTAATGGCGAGGCTACCGTCGAGTGTTATCGTCGATGATTTGATTCAGTCCGGAATGATCGGATTAATCGAGGCTGCGCGTAACTTTGATGGAAGTAAAGGTGCCAGTTTTGAAACCTATGCAGGTATTCGAATTCGTGGTGCAATGCTTGATGAGATTCGCAGGGGTGATTGGGTTCCGCGATCGGTACACAAAAATAGTCGTATGATTAATGAAGCTATCGCGGCTATTGAGCGCAAAAAAGGGCGTGATGCCAAAGATAGTGAAATTGCTGCGTATTTAAATGTTTCAATGCGTGAATATCATGCCATGCTTAGTGATGTGAGTAGTGGAAAAATATTAGGCATTGATGATTTAGGTGTGAGTGAAGATGTTATTAGTAGTGAGGAAACCAGAGCTCAGAATCGGCCTTTTGAAGGATTTGCGAGTCAGCGGTTTCAAGATGCTTTAACTGAATGTATTCAAGGGCTGCCTGAGCGGGAAGCATTGGTTTTATCGCTGTATTATGATGAAGAATTGAATCTTAAAGAAATTGGTGAAGTTTTAGGGGTATCTGAATCCAGAGTGAGTCAAATCCATAGTCAGGCCTTGGCTCGGTTAAAAGTTCGGATGCGAGATTGGACACAATAGTGAATTATGAACTAATAATTATTGAGTCAGGTCTACTAAGATTGTGTTGTGTAGGGCATAATTATACCCATTGTATCAGTTCGTTAGCATCATACTGATGCCTTGTATGTCCTGTGGGAGGGATACTTTGGATAAAAACATGAAGATTCTTATTGTTGATGACTTTTCAACGATGAGACGTATTATCAAAAATTTGCTTCGGGATCTGGGTTTTAACAATACTCATGAGGCCGATGATGGTAACACGGCGTTGCCAATGCTCAAAGGGGGCGATTTCGAGTTCGTGGTTACGGATTGGAATATGCCTGGTATGCAGGGTATTGACTTGCTTAAAAATATTCGTGCAGATGGCGAATTGAAGCATTTGCCTGTGTTGATGGTTACAGCGGAAGCAAAACGAGAACAGATTATTGAAGCAGCTCAGGCTGGTGTAAGTGGTTATATTGTAAAACCTTTTACTGCAGCCACATTAAAAGAGAAGCTTGATAAAATTTTCGAAAGGCTGCAATAGTAACAGGCAGCTCGGGTGACAGGGGCATAGTTATTGTGAGTGATGAAGCACCACTGATTTCTCTCGAAGAGGCAAAACAGTTGACCACACTTTTAGAACAAGGTGATGTGGTCCAAGCAAATGTTATTGTGACGAGAGCTTATACGGTTAACTCTGATCAATTATTCAAGCGCGTTGGTGAGCTGACTCGTGAATTGCATGATTCTCTGAATGAATTCAAATTTAATATCCGGATGAATGAGTTAGCGAATCACGATATGCCAGATGCTCGGGACCGGCTGAATTATGTCATTGAGATGACTGATAATGCTGCAAATAAGACAATGGATGCAGTCGAAGCAGGCATCCCTTTGGCTGAACGTTTTAATGAGCAAATTAGTTCTGTGATGCCTTCTTGGCGCCATCTGATGGAACGAAATCTGAGCCTGGGAGAATTTAAGTCTTTATGTCATCAGATTGATGCATTTCTTTATAATTCTGCTATTGATGCCGATAAGCTCAGGCAGATGCTCACCGAAATTTTGATGGCACAGGATTTTCAGGATTTAACAGGGCAGATGATTCGTAAAGTTATTGTGTTGGTTCAGGAAGTAGAAGGTCGTCTTGTTGAAATGCTGACTATATTTGGAGATAGCTTTAAAGAATCATCCGGTTCACCAAAAAGTCCGGGCATTGAAAGTGAGGGCCCTATCCATAATAAGGACACCAGGGATGATGTTGTCAATTCGCAGGATGATGTTGACGACCTGCTATCCAGTTTAGGATTTTAACGGAGTAGTTCATGAGCTTTGATGTCGATGAAGAAATTTTGCAGGATTTTTTGATTGAAGCATCAGAAATTCTGGAGCAATTATCTGAACAGTTAGTTCAATTGGAAAATTCGCCGGATGATCGTGATTTGTTGAATGCGATTTTCCGAGGATTCCACACAGTAAAAGGTGGTGCGGGTTTCTTATCGTTGAATGAACTAGTTGATGCTTGCCATGGTGCGGAGAATGTATTTGATACTCTGCGAAATGGTGGACGGAGTGTCAGTCCTGAGTTAATGGATGTCATTCTTGAGGCCTTAGATGCCATTAATGATATGTTTGCTTCTGTTAAGGCGCGAGAGCAGCTAGATCCGGCAGATCCTGAGTTGATTGAAAAGTTGCATCGACTGAGTGAACCAGAAGGTGCAGAGAGTGAAGCTGAAGAAGTGGCTGAAGAACCTGAAGTCGAAGAGCCCTATGTTGAAGAATCTGAAGTCAATGATCCAGAAAGCAACACTGGATCAGATCTGGTCAATGAGCTTTTGGCTGAGCAACAATCTCAGTCGGGTAGTGTTGATGATATTACCGATGAAGAGTTCGAACAGTTACTTGATGAACTACATGGCTCAGCTGTTAAACCATCTTCTAATGAACCTCCAAAACCTGTTGTTCCGGCAGGAAATGGTTCAAGCGGTGATGAAATTACCGATGAAGAGTTTGAAAAACTACTAGATGAGCTGCATGGCAGTAATAACGGGCAAGGGACTCAGGCCAAAGAATCCAGTCAGGATAGCAGTAGTAAAACTGAATCTGTTAAGTCATCTGATGATATTAATGATGATGAATTTGAAAAACTGCTGGATGAATTACATGGGTCTGGTATAGCTCCAGGTAGTGAAGAAGATAAGGTATTATCTCAGCCTGCTCAGCAAGCACCCGCTAAACCTAAAACGCCAGAGGTTAAGAAAGCAGTTGAGGCTAAACCAGCTCCGGCGAAAGCTACTCCTCCTAAACCTAAGCAAGCAGGGGCTAAAAAAGCAGCTAAACCTGTGGTTAAAAAAGCTTCTGAAGCGACTCATCCCAAAGTTATTCCTCAAGGTGAAACAACAGTTCGTGTTGATACTCGAACATTAGATGACATCATGAATATGGTGGGTGAACTGGTATTGGTTCGAAACCGGCTTGTCAGCTTAGGTATCAACAGCAATGATGAAGAAGTTGCAAAAGCCACTGCGAATTTGGATGTAGTGACGGCTGACCTGCAGGGAGCAGTTATGAAAACCCGCATGCAGCCTATCAAAAAAGTATTTGGTCGTTTCCCCCGGGTGGTTCGGGATTTAGCCCGAAATCTAAAAAAAGAGATCAAACTAGAGTTAATTGGTGAAGAAACCGATCTTGATAAAAACCTTGTTGAGGCTTTGGCCGATCCTCTCGTCCACTTGGTTCGAAACTCTGTGGATCATGGTATTGAAATGCCTGATGTGCGAGAAGCTACCGGGAAGCCTCGTAGCGGGACCATTACATTATCTGCATCTCAAGAAGGTGATCATATCCTGCTGAAAATTCAGGATGATGGTGCAGGAATGGATCCTGATAAGTTGAAGAATATTGCGATTGAGCGTGGATTGCTTGATGCCGATTCCGCTGCGAGAATGAGTAATAAGGAAGCATATAACTTAATCTTTGCACCAGGTTTTTCAACGAAAAAGCAGATTTCTGATATATCAGGTCGTGGTGTCGGGATGGATGTTGTTAAAACCGGTATCACGAAACTCAATGGTATGGTCGATATCGATTCTGCACAAGGGATTGGAACAACTCTACAGATTAAGGTTCCTTTGACATTAGCCATTTTGCCGACATTGATGGTTTCTGTCGGTCAACAGATTTTTGCCTTACCTTTGACAAGTGTAAACGAGATTTTTCATCTCGATTTGACAAAAACAAATGTGGTTGATGGCCAAGAGACCGTTATTGTGCGTGAAAAAGCAATTCCATTGTTTTATCTTCAAAACTGGCTTATCAGAGGATATTCTCAGCAAGGTAAACCAGAGAATGGACATGTTGTTATTGTTCAGGTTAATACCCAGCAAGTCGGATTTGTTGTGGATAGTTTGATAGGACAAGAAGAAGTCGTTATTAAAGCTCTTGATGAATTACTGCATGGCACGCCAGGTATGGCTGGTGCAACAATTACAAGTGATGGACGGATCGCTTTGATATTGGATATCCCAAGCTTGCTGAAACACTATGCCCGGCGAATTTAGGCGATTAATAATAAAAGTGAGATTGAATGTCTGTTAAGGTTTTAGTTGTTGATGATTCAAGTTTTTTCCGGCGGCGCGTCAGTGAGATTTTAAATGCTGAATCCTCTTTGGAAGTGATTGGAACAGCAAAGGATGGCCGTGAAGCTATCGATATGACTATCCAACTTAAGCCGGATGTTATAACCATGGATGTTGAGATGCCTGTTTTGGATGGCATTTCTGCTGTGCGTGAGATCATGAAACGCCTTCCTACCCCTATTCTAATGTTTTCTTCTTTAACTCATGAAGGTGCGAAAGCGACTCTGGATGCATTAGATGCCGGGGCTTTAGATTTTATTCCTAAGAAATTTGAAGATATTGCACGTAATCGAGATGATGCTATAGCCCTCTTGCAGCAGCGGGTTCGGGCAATTGCTCGGCGCCGCTTTTTGATGCGAAGGGGAGCTGCGAATAAACCAGTATCTTCACCTTCCAGGTTTACTTCTACTAGACCATCTGTGAGTGATACTGGAACGAGTAAGAGAACAGACGTTACTCGGGGAACATCGTCTTGGTTAAGTAGCAATAAAAACTCAGCTGTAATTCAGCCAGCAACGACAGTTAAGCGCTCTGGAAAAAGTTACCGATTGGTTGCGATTGGTACATCCACCGGAGGGCCTGTTGCATTGCAAACCGTTCTGACTGAATTACCTGGTAATTTCCCATTGCCTATCTTATTAGTTCAGCATATGCCTTCGACTTTTACAGCTGCTTTTGCATCCAGACTGAACTCTTTGTGTCGTATTGATGTTAAAGAAGCTGCTGAAGGCGATCTGTTGCAATCTGGATGTGCTTATTTAGCTCCGGGTGGAAAACAGATGCTCGTTGATGGGCATGGTTCACAGGCTCGGATACGAATTGTCGATGCAACCGATCCAAAGATTAATTATAAACCGAGTGTTGATATTACTTTTGCTTCTGTTGCCAAAGTGTATCAGGATAAAGTGTTAGCAATGGTTCTTACGGGGATGGGCGCTGATGGACGTGATGGCGCAAGAATGCTTCGCCAGTATGGCTCAACGGTTTGGGCTCAGGATGAACAGAGCTGTGTTGTTTATGGGATGCCTCAGGCAATTGTAAAAGCTGGATTGGCACAATTGCAGTTACCCATAGAACGCTTTGCCAGTGCCATCTTAACGGAATCTGGTCATGGATAGGCTGACTGTCCTTGGCCTGTTAATTGCTTTTGGCTCAGTAGTGCTTGGACAATGGTTGGGTGGTGGTAGTTTAGCCATATTGCTTAATGTCCACGCATTTTTAATTGTGGTTGGTGGCACAATTGGTGTAGTGATGCTCCAATCTCCATGGAACATTTTTGCAGGCGCAATTCGACATTTGGCCTGGGCTTTTTTCCCTCCACGTTATTCACTCGATGAGTTGTCGTCGCAGTTACAAATATGGGGAGCATCAGTTCGCTATCATGGTTTTTTAAGTCTGGAAGAAGAATACCAGAATGAACCGAATGATTTTTGCCAGCAGGGTTTAGCACTGTTAATTGATGGGATTGATACGGCAAGTCTGCAAGAAGTTCTTGAACAACGGATGGATGTTGAGCAGCAAAGATTAGAGTGCTACGCCCGTATCTATGAATCGATGGGAGGATATAGTCCAACCATAGGTATTTTAGGTGCTGTGTTAGGACTCATTCAGGCCATGTCATTTTTGGACAATCCAGATCAACTTGGAAGTGGTATTGCAGTTGCCTTCGTTGCAACAATTTACGGCGTTGGTTTTGCAAATTTGCTTTACCTTCCTATTGCTAATAAGTTGCGGCAGATCTTTTATCAGTATTCAGTTTATCAAGATATGGTTGTTACTGGCATCGTTTCTATATCGCGGGCTGAGACGAGCCTTATTTTAGAACGAAGGTTGAACGTATTTCTGTCGGAGTAGCATTATGTCTTCTTTTCATCGGCGTCATCGTTATTTAGCGCATCGTGAAGATACACATCGTTGGCTGGTTTCTTATGCTGACTATATGACGCTGATGTTTGCTTTTTTTGTAATGTTGTATGCGATTGCGGTGGTGAATAAAGATCGTTACCCGGTTTTAATGGATACTATACATCAGGCTGTAGATAAGTTGGCCCATAAGAGTGACGTTCATCGACAGGGAATTTTACGCTCACCTAAAAGTAATTCAGTGATAGAAACACAAGGTGAGTCAGTTATTCAACAGACTCTAATACCAAAAAGTAATTATGGGCAGCGTATGCCTTCATCATCGGTTCCAGATAAAGGCATACAACAGCCTTCGTTAAGCGAACTTGGTAATAAATATCCTGGCCGATCATTAAAAACAATTCATCAGCAATTGGCTCAGGCTTTAGAGAAAGCTTTGTCAGGGAAACAGGTGACGATTGCACAAGGCAAAGATTGGTTGACGATTACCTTTGATAGTCAGTTATTATTTGCCAGTGGTAGTGCAACATTACTTAATCCGGCTAAGAAACTTATTGATCGGTTGGGTGTTACACTGGGGTCGTTTAATAACTATATACGGGTTAGGGGTTATACGGATAACGAGCCGATTCATAGTGAATTATTTTCATCAAATTGGGAATTATCGGTTATGAGGGCAACACATGTGTTGCATTATATGATTGAAAAAGGTATCGCACCTGAGCGTTTGGCTGTTGAGGGGTATGGGCAATATTCTCCTGTAGTCCCTAATGATACTAAAGCCCATCGTCGCAATAATAGGCGTGTTGTCATTGCACTATCTCGTTATGCCTGGCAGCCACCGGTGAAACAGAGCTCAACAGATAATGTTGAAAAAGTTAAGAAACCTCAAGAAAAAACGAGTAAAGGCGATAGCAAAACTATATTGACTGTTCCGCTCCCCGGAGGGGGGGTTCGTTATACGACAAGGCAGGATTAACCGTGATTGTATGGACTGTTGCTAATCAAAAAGGCGGGGTTGGGAAGACCACAACAGTGGTAACATTGGCTGGGCTTCTTGCGCAAAGTGGCAAAAGAGTTTTACTACTCGATACCGATCCCCATGCTTCTTTAACTAGTTATTTGGGGTATGATTCAGATGAGCAACAACATAGTCTGTATGAACTTTTTCAGCGAAGGGAAAGCAGAACACCTGAACAGGTTCGACAAACGATTATTCATACTGAGCATGAGAATCTTCATTTGATTGCAGCAAGTATGGCATTAGCGACTTTGGATAAATCGCTTGGACAAAGTGAAGGCATGGGGCTTATTTTACGTCGAATTCTTGCCCATGTTGAAGATGAATATGATTATGCCATTATTGATTGCCCTCCTGTATTGGGAGTTATGATGGTCAATGCATTGGCTGCAAGTCAGCGTGTATTGGTCCCTGTTCAGACAGAGTTCCTTGCGTTAAAAGGCTTAGAAAGGATGATCCGGACATTTCAAATTATGCAGCGTTCCTGTCCAAATCCTATTAAATATACCATTATTCCGACAATGTTTGATAAGAGAACTCGTGCATCATTAACAGCTCTGAAGGAATTACAAGAAAATTATCATGATAATGTCTGGAATTCAGTCATTCCGATTGATACCAAATTTCGTGATGCCAGTGTCCGTCGTATGCCTCCATCAATTTATATGAAAAAGTGTCGTGGAGTTTTTGCTTATGAAACATTACTTCGCTATTTGCAGCGTTTAGCGAAGGAGGATGAATGAAAAACCACTTGATGGAACAGGCACTTGAAGATTATTTTGTGTCATTGTTGTCGGATCAAAAGCCATTGGTTGATTCATCAGAAAATACAGATGAATCATTGGCTCAAAGCTTTATTGCAAATGAACCGGTGATAGAACCTATTCAACATCCTGTTGTTGGTGAGTATGAGTCTAAATATGAGCCAGAATTATTACCACGAGCAAAACCGCTGGAACGTCTATTAGAACAGGCCGAGGATAAGCCTTATGCTGAACCAGAACCAGAACCTAAGCTGGAAATTCCGGAGGTAATACCACTTTTACCATCCGAGATACCGGAAATTGAGATTGAACCTGAGCAAGAGACCCAATTGCTTGAAACAGTTCAAAAAGAGCAGCAGGATATTGTTGAATCATCGGAAGAAATTGAACATGAAGTACAGGCCGAGCCACAAATTTGGCATAATATTGAGGTAGGCTCATCTTTTCAGGCATTATTTTTTGAAGTCGCTGGTGTGACTTATGCTGTACCTCTAACTGATTTAGGTGGAATTCATCAGATTACTGAAATTACACCTTTATTTGGTAAACCTGATTGGTTTGCCGGTATGATGGTTCAGCGTGAAGAAAAATTAAATGCAGTAGATATGGCAAAATGGGTAATGCCTGAACAGCAATTTGACCTTTCTTATCGCTATTTGGTCATGCTGGCTGGAACCCCATGGGGACTGTGTTGTGAAAGATTATTGGGTACTGAGCGCCTCAATCAAGAGGATGTCAAATGGCGGGTATCTCCAGGGAAAAGGCCGTGGTTAGCAGGGTTGATTAAAAAAAGGATGTGTGCTTTGCTGCATGCTCAAGAATTAATCTATTTGCTCAATCAGGGGTTAAATATGCAGGGACAATAATCATAGTTTTTTGAAATTATTTGATTCTGTGACTGGGAATATTAGAGAATTCGTTTTATAACTTAAGTAGTAAAAAAGCTTTGTGTCATAAGCGCTGATAAAAGGATCGAACCGATGAGCGAACAAAGAAACGTTGCCGAAAACATTGCGGGTGATGAAGTATTGCAGTGGGTAACATTTCAGCTAGAAAATGAAACCTATGGTATCAACGTGATGCAGGTGCAAGAAGTTTTACGTTATAGTGAGATTGCACCTGTTCCCGGCGCACCTGATTATGTGCTCGGTATTATTAATTTACGGGGTAATGTTGTCACTGTTATTGATACTCGCTCTCGCTTTGGGCTTTCTTCTGCTGAAGTGACAGATAACTCACGAATAGTCATTATTGAAGCAGAGAAACAGGTTATCGGAATCCTGGTTGATAGTGTTGCTGAAGTTGTTTATTTGCGTGGTAGTGAGATTGATACAGCTCCTAACGTTGGAACAGAGGAAAGCGCAAAATTTATTCAAGGCGTTAGTAATCGTGATGGCCAGTTACTAATTCTGGTCGATCTTAACAAACTGCTCTCTGATGAAGAGTGGGATGAATTGAGTTCATTGTAGTTGATGTATTGGATACAGTGGGTCGCTCCGGTAGTGGCTATAGTTGTTATTGTCTTTGGGGCAATATTGTTATGGTTAGGCCGGAAACAATATGCCAGACAACAACAGAAGATTGCTAGTTTTGAGCTTTTAACCAAAAGAATGGTTAAAAGTCATGACAGTATGTATAAACAATTTACAGAAGTTCATGCCGCAAATCACTCGATGGCTAAACGAGTAGCTGAGCTGGAGAATATTGTTGAACAAACTGCAAACAGGCAGAATGAAATTGTGACCCAGGACCCGGACAGTAAATTGTATACGCGAGCCGTTAAAATGGTTGAGTTGGGGGCCGATATAGAAGAAGTGATGAGCGAATGCGAACTGCCAAGAGCAGAAGCTGAACTACTCTACACACTTCATGGAAAACCGCTTAGTCGCCGCCCCTGAAATTCTTTATGCTTTATCGTCAATTTTTTGGTGGATATTGTTCCAGTGCTCTGGGAATTTACCCTGGAGTATATAAGCAAAACTGATGAGTTCGGCAATAACTACATAAAGAGTTTCAGGAATTTGCTCATCCAGTGAAAGTTGGTCTAGCATCGCCAATAAGTTTTTATCTTCATAAATCATGACTCCAGCTTCTTTGGCTGCTTGAATTATTTCATCAGCAAGGGTGTTATAACCCTTAGCTGTTATTTTGGGAGCATCTGTTCCGTCATATCCTAATGCAACTGCGGCTTTATTTTGACTCATATGGTAATGTCCAGCTGTCCTTGTGTTTTTGGGCTTAGAGACTCGGGAATGAGGCCTAATTGGTTTTGAAGCGTGGGTTTTTGAATTCCCAATTCGCCTAGTCTTGCTTCAAGCAAAGTAATCTGTTTGTTGACTTTATCGAGCCAATATTGGTCTGGGCTATAAAATTGAATTTTCACCTGTTTTTCATGCGTTACTCGAACATCTGCAAGAATATGAGTCTGAGATGAAACTGGAAGGAGCATTTTTAGATGCCATTCATGGTCTGTAGTCCCTTTAGCCTGGTTTTTAGATATTTTGGCTTCAATACGGCGTAGCTGTTGTTCAAATGGTAATGGAAAATGAAAGAATAATGGCGCATTGGGCTGATTGGATGCGTCATGAGAAGCTATTTGTGATGATTGCATCTGTGCGGAAATATGTTTGAGTAATTTGCCTACGGCTTGCTGTTGTCCACCTGTTCCAAGTTCCTGAAGTACCTTATTTGACAGAGCTTGTTGTTTTAATAATTTGCCTGCTTTGGGGGATAACTTTGGAAGTAAGTAAGCACTTAACAAAAGATTAAATGGTAATGATAGAGGGGTTGTTTTAGCTTGATTTAGAGGTCTGAAATCGAGAATCTGGGATAATAATTGTTTGATTTGATTTCCTGATATGTCTTTTTCAAGTTGACGAAAAACAGCGAGTAACTGCTGTATTGCTGCAGCGGTAAGTGGTGCTTCTTTCGCCTGAGGCATAGTAGCGGTTGTGATGGATTGTTCGATGAATGCATTCAGTATATTTTGTATGGATGGCAATTGAATTTTTTCAATCTGGGCTTGCTCCTTATGTTGAACCTTGGTCGAAGCCGCTGTTTCATTAGAAACGATTGGACTGATTGATACTGATGGATTCACTTTCATCATAGGTACCTGGTTGCTCAGCACTTATTTATTGTTTTATTAAGCTGATTACATGATCGAGCTCTATTTTCAGAGATCAACTGAGATATGTTTTAACTGGTTCATCGATATACCATAGCTTACCAGTTAAGTATCGTTTTGCCTTTATATGATGATATTATCTTATGCAATCTGCTTAAATAAACAGCAAAAAGATGAAAAATTGTCTCCAAATGTCAACATATCCTGGCGCCTGGCTCTTGAATTTTTGAGTAAAATCTGGCTAGAAAAAACATGATGCCATTTAAAATAGTGTATAATAAAAAGCTTATCTTTGTCTGGATGAGGCGGGGTAGTTGTTGATGTTCCAAGGCGGGCATGGGCAAGGATGGTGATGGCCTGTTGGACTCAACCAATATACTCAAATGATTTTGTTAGACTATATTGTTAACACTATGTCGGCTTGATTTAAATAATATTTTAATTTGATCGTATTTGCGACATGTGTGCAAGAGTAATCTGTACATAAAAAACGGATACATTTGCCACGGTTTTGCATAAACTAACAAGACTGAAGGATATCGTTAGTGTTGAAAAAGTCAATTATTCTTGTTGTTTCTTTATGTGGTTTGTTTTTTATACAATCAGTGTGGGCGAAGAAAGATACATCATATCAGCAGGTTAGCGATCCTTTGGAGTCGGTTAACAGAGCAATATGGGACTTTAATTATAATTACTTAGATAAACCTATTTATCGGCCGGTTGTCCATAGCTATGTTCATTACATACCTGAAGGTGCGAGGCGCAGCTCTAATAATTTCATGCGAAATTTAGAAGAGCCGATGAGTATGGTCAATAACTTGTTGCAGTTCAAATTTAAAGCGGCTGTGAATAATTTGATGCGATTTGCGTTTAATTCGACTTTTGGTCTGTTCGGTCTGATTGACGTGATGGGACGAGCGGGTGTTCAACGAAATTTGAGCGATTTTAGTGATGTATTGGGTCATTATGGTGTGGGTGATGGGCCATACTTAATGCTTCCTTTCATTGGTCCTTCAACCCCAAGGCAGTTGGCTGGAGATCTTGTCGATCAGTTTTATTTTCCGATGAATCAACTTTCATTGGTTGAAAAATTGGTGCGATTTACTGTGAATGGTGTCAATGAGAGGGCATCAGTCATTAACCAGGAGGCCCTGGTAGATGGATCTTTGGATTCATACAGTTTTGTAAAAAATGCTTATATGCAATACAGACGTTATCGCTACTATGATGGTCATCCTCCAGCAGAACCATCGTCGACAGATATTGATATGAGCAAATATATGAATGAAATTGAAGGTAACTAGTATCTGATTCTAAAGTATATGTTTTGGGGTTGGTGGTGCTCACTTATTATCTGTTAAAGGAATATGAGCAATTTAGTTTGAATTTTTACGTGTCCAAATGGGTGATTTCAAATAGATGATCTCTTCATAAGGAAGGAAAATAATTAATTAATTTGATGAGTAACAAGCAATTATTACATGATATTTCAGTTTTGATTATTGATGGTGATCTCGTTAGTGGGCGACGTATGGAAATGGTTTTAAGCCGCCATGGGGCCTCGGTTAGACTGGTTGCTGATGGTTATCAAATGGTTGATGCATGTAGCCACTATAAGCCAGATGTGATCTTTATAGAATTACATCATATCGGTCAAAATGGATTTGAGTTGATTGAACAACTCTCCAATGGACCGTGGGCGTGTATTGCTATGTCATCGCGTAGTGATTTAGACGATATTAGGAAATCACTACGCTTTGGTGCTTGTGATTTTTTACTTAAGCCGATTAATGATTTTGATTTGCTGGTTGATGTTATATTGACAAATTTGCAGCAGTTGCCCCAAGTTGAAGAAGATTTTCAGCGTGCTCAGTTACAGGAACATTTTGAATTTTTAAAATGTAATGATTTAGCTGCTAGTCAGTTATTAGCTCAAATGCTTCCTGAGTCGGGACTTAAGGTTGGTAATTATTTTTGTATGTATCAATTAAAAGGGAATACGATCCTTCCTTTAGTGGATGTTTTGGATGAGTTTCATACAGTGGTTGCTATTATCGATTTTGGCCTGTTAGGGAATGAAGTTTCTGTTGCTGCAGTTATTTTGCATTCATTATTGCAAGAAGCCTGGAGTTTATATCGTAACGAAGGCGATCTATTAGCTATTCAACCAGCTCTTATGATGCAGCAACTAAATGAAATGGTGATTGCAGCAGACCTTCGTCATCCTATTGGGATGGTTTATACGGTGATTAGCCCGACAACGATAAAAGCAGTCAATGCGGGAATTTTAGATTTGCATTCACAGTTCAAGCATACAGAGTTTGGGTTAGGGTTAGTGAATGAAGCTCGCTATTCAGCACAGAAAATGGAGATGGATGATCGAGGCTTTCATCTATCGATGTCAAATCAAAGTGGAGATCGTTTAACTTTAAAGCTGTCTCCTTTAAATGACTATTGAACTCATTGACTTGTTGTTTGCCCTTCTTTATAACTATTTCTGTTGTTTAATTTATTTTAAGGGCTCTGATGGGTAATTCGTCATTCTGGCATCTTGTTTATTGTAAGGCAAAAAATGAACAACGTGCGGAAGCACATTTTGCAAATCAAGGGATTGTCAGTTTTTTCCCTGTGTTTTCTTGTGAACGGGTTGTCCGGGGGAAAAGGACTATGGTTACAGAACCAGTGTTTCCTAATTACCTCTTTGTGGATAAGCCAGAGCATGTGAATTATACGACGATTCGATCTACCCGAGGGGTTTCGGATTTTGTTCGGATGGGGCAAAAGCCTGTTACGGTCCCATCTGAGCTTGTCTACCAGTTGATGGCTCGATCTGATACACCAGAAATGAATGCCAAAGCATCTAGGAATTTTCCTAAATTGCCAGAGTTTGGCGATAAAGTAGTGATTCAAGATGGTCCATATCGGGGACTAGATGCAATTTATCAGAAAGCTGATGGAATGGAACGCTCCATCTTGTTGATTAAATTGATTCAGCAGGATGTCCAGGTTTGTCTGGATAATCGGGAATTACAATTGTAGAGGGCCGGATATTAGAGTTTTTTTGACTGGTATGTTTTATATCTAAGACAAAAAGCGGTCTGGATAACTCACTATTATTGAAAGCCTTACTGAATATTACGAATGGCTGAATAAGGTGTTGCCGGTTAAGTTTCAGTATCGTTCTGATATTCTTATTTTCGTTTGCTGTTATTTGCGTTAAGAAATCAGTAGATATGGCTAAGCTATTATTAAATAGGGGGTGCTTCATTAAGAAGCGGTTTTCATTTTTATATTAACGTTTATATTTCCACATGTTCAAACTTACCTAAATAGATCCATAGATGCGATTCTAAGCGATGATGTCCTGCCTTCTATAGTATGGTTTGCTGATGCGAATTGTTTATTATAGGCGTAAATAACCAACCTAATTATCCTCCATAAATTATAATTAAATGTTCTAAGAATAACGAAGAACCCTACCGCATTGGAATAACGATTCCGGTATACTTTTTTCACAAAGCAATGGTTTATTGCCATATCACAATAAAGCCAATCTGGTTTTAGACATGTTTGGGCTCTAAGAAATACTTATCAAAATATTTATCATTTGTATTTCGTTTCGTGGGCTAAAACTGGATATCTGGTTGATAAGGGGTTTTATCGAACATGAACAATTACTCGATCTCAGACGAGCCGTTCACCCATCTGAAAGCGTTAGAAGCTGAGAGTATTCATATTATTCGGGAAGTGGCTGCCGAGTTTGATAATCCGGTGATGCTGTATTCTATTGGCAAAGATTCAGCGGTGATGTTGCATCTGGCTCGCAAGGCTTTTTACCCTGGCAAGCTGCCATTTCCTCTGCTCCATGTAGATACCAACTGGAAGTTTAAGGAGATGATCTCGTTTCGTGATCAAATGGCGAAAGAGCTGGGATTTGAGTTGCTGGTCTATAAAAATCCGGAAGGGATGGCGATGGGTATGAATCCCTTTACCTATGGCAGTGCGACCCATACAGATGTGATGAAAACTCAGGCACTCAAACAGGCCCTTAATAAATATCACTTCGATGCGGCCTTTGGCGGTGCACGCCGTGATGAAGAAAAATCTCGCGCTAAAGAGCGGATCTATTCATTCCGGGATAAGAATCATCGTTGGGATCCGAAAAATCAGCGTCCAGAGCTGTGGCATACCTACAATGCGCGTATTAATCCGGGAGAGAGTATCCGGGTCTTTCCGCTATCGAACTGGACTGAACTGGATATCTGGCAGTACATCTATCTGGAAAACATCGATATTGTTCCTTTGTATAAAGCGGCCGTCCGGCCGGTTGTTGAGCGTGATGGGACGTTAATTATGGTGGATGATGAAAGGATGCCGGTAGAGTCTGATGAAATTCAGCACAAGATGGTGCGGTTCCGGACGCTGGGATGTTACCCACTGACGGGGGCTGTGGAATCGACGGCGACCACCTTACCTGAAATCATTCAGGAAATGCTACTAACCAAAACTTCAGAGCGCCAGGGGCGGGTGATCGATAACGATTCAGCTGGCTCTATGGAAAAGAAAAAAATCGAAGGCTATTTCTAAAGGCGGTATAAGACGATGACCCATC